>DASRBN010000032.1 GCA_035653615.1 Ktedonobacteraceae bacterium
GCAATCTGGCCATCACCCTCATCCATCGCTCTGGCTCTTGCCACATCCGAGCCAGTCGTCGTCATTTTGCCTCCTGTCCTCACGAAGCTCTGGCCTTGCTTGGTTTCTCCAAAGTCGGCCTGCAATAATTCACAAGCCCTGCAGAGCTTGAAAACGCTGAGAAGCGCATGCAGCGACAATGGTACGACCTGATTGTAGCGGAGCAGGAGGGCGAGCCTTTAGAGGTGCTTGAGCAACTGTACGACTCCTACATCCTGCTCGTCGAAGAATACAATCGCTGCTCCGATGAATACCAGCGCGAGCGACTGGCGTGGAAGAGTTCCGCGCCCAAAACGAAGAAGGTAACCCGGCCTATCTCATCTCGCCACAATGAGGAACATATCAGGCTGGCATCGTAATGTGGATATGAATTTGAGCAAACATGCGACCCCGCCCGGTCGCATGTTTGCTCAAATTCCATTCCTAACCCTCACAATTGTCCCACAAAATCCGCCAGGGCGCTTGCTACCTGGTCGGCAGCATCGAACAATACCATATGGCCTGCCCCCGGAATGATTACCAGCCGCGACTCAGGTATTTCGCGGTGCAGGCGCTGGGCGTACTTCAAGGGAACCTGCTGATCTTTTTCACCCCAGATTATGAGTGTTGGCTTTCCCATTACTTTCAAATCGGATGCCACGGAGTTGGAATAGCTGGGTATCAGCAGGCGGACATGCTGGTAAAGCATCTCCTTGCCCAGGTGACTGTTCCATTGATCGATCCAGGGGTTCATAGCCTGCTTGAGCTGATCGGCATTGCTGGAAGCGTCAGGCAGCGTTGATTTCAGGTCGTTCAGTACATCCTCGACGCTGGTGTGCTGGGGAAGATCAGGGTCCTGAGCCTTCTTCATATCGGCAAGCGGCCAGTCCGGTGAAAATGCGTACTCGTAGCAATAGGTGTCAATAAGCACCAGCGCGGCGACGCGGCTGCGGCTCAGGCGAGTCGCCAGCACCTGGGCCACGCTCCCACCCAGGCCATGTCCTACCAGCACGATATTGGTTAAGTTGAGCTGGTTGAATAAAAAGGAGAGGGCATCGGCATGCCCCCAGATGGAGGTATCGGAGGGCCAGGGAAATTCTGAAAGGCCGTAACCAAGCATATCAATGGCATAGACCGCTCGATTCGTGGCGGCCAGTTGTGGAAGCGCATTCTCCCATTCGAAAGCGCCCGCCGGTATGTCGTGGAGCAGGACTATCGCGCCATCGGTGCCGTGTTCTGCCCCCTGCAAAATATAGCTCAGATCATAGTGAATGACGCGCGCAGTATGTCGTTCTCGCGCAGCCGTTGTCTCATTTGAAGTTTGTTGCAACATACTACCTCTCTTTGCTTCGCCCAATCGCGGAGCAGCCTGAAATTATTTCTTACATAGTATAGCACTGTGTGTTCCTGCGAACCAATAGGGCGGGAATGCTAGGAAGTATAGGAACTTATGATCGCCACGAGAGTTGCATCGCCGGTGATATATTAGGAGCCGATTGCTCGGCTCCTAAGCTTTTTCGCTCGCTTCATCAGCGTCATCCCTATTTTGCCAACGTCGTCTTCTCGTGATTCGCTTTCTGAGTCTGAAGCGTGCCAGGCCAAGCAGAAGGAGAACCCACAGGCTGGCCACTTCTAGCGCGATATTATTAGGGCCTGACTTGCCAGGAGGAACGGAAGTGATATTGCTGGATTGGTGAATCGAAGCAGTCGGCCCGGGCGTAGTTGTGGGCGTAGGCGTAGGCGTAGACGTAGCAGTCGATGTAGGAGTGGGTGTTGTAGTCGGAGTAGGCGTCGGTGTCCTGGTCGACGTGGGCGACGGACTCGGACTTGGCGATGGACTCGGATTTGGTGACGGCGTCACAGAAGGTACAGGAGTAGCATTCAAATTCCACACATAAAGAGTAACCGGCTTCGTCACATCTATGGGCTGGCCAGATGGAGGATTGGTCTTCGCTACAATATCAGGGCCAACCTTTGGATTTGACCCGTCAGAGACAACTATATACTTGAGACCTGCATTCGTAAGGATGTTCTCAGCCGTAGAAAGTTTGACATTAGTCAGACCGGGCGGCACATTTACGGTCATTGGCCCCATCGTAACTAAGATACAATCACTTTTAGGATAGGCCCTACCAGGATCAGGTCTCTGCCCTGTTACAACACCTGAAGTGCTAGCGACGGGACACAATGTAAAGCCAGCGTTTGCTGCTTTTGCAGACGCCTCTGAATAACTCAAATTCTTAAGATCTGGCACTAATGCCGTCGCCTGGGTCGTGGCTGTCGGAGTCGAACCACCAGTCGCGAAAGGCAAATTGAACAGGTGGAACTGCGCCGATGCCAGGTAAATGCTGAAGACAAGCAAGACGATGGTAGCAAGAATGATGAGTGCGGTAACGATCGCGGCTAAACGCGACTCGCGCCTGTCATTTTGCAATGCTTCGGAGCGAGGCAGTGTGCGGCGCTGATAGGGAGGCTGCGCCGGCCCTTGCGGAATATACGGCGGCATGTATGCTGGCTGGTCGGCAAGCGGGGGCCGGTCTGCTCCAGAGTTATGTACCCTATCCACACCGTTGAAATTGGATGCCGCCGCGCCATTTAGCATATTATTCGGCGATGAAGTGGGTCGCTGTGGAATTGTTCGCCCGCCGCTATTGGGACGAGGCAACGTTTGCTTGTAAGGAGGAACAGGCGACTGTCCAGGGGTGATGGTAGGAGCGTTGGCTATGACATCATCGCTATCGGTCTCACCCAGCATCTCCAGCGCGCGCGCCAGCTGCGAGCCATCGCGGTAACGCATCTCAGGCACTTTCTCCAGGCAGCGCAGGATAATGTCTTCCAGTGCCAGGGGAATATTCGGATTGAGCTGGCTGGGTGGCGTCGGTGGATCTTGAATATGCTGCATCGCGACCGCGACCGGCGTATCGCCATCGAAAGGTGGGTGACCGGTGAGCATTTCGTACATCACGATGCCCAGCGCGTAGACATCGGCTGCCGGCGTCACAATCTCGCCCTGCGCCTGCTCCGGCGCGTAGTATTGCACCGTGCCCAGGGTCATACCGGTCGTGGTGAGCCGTTCGGCGTTCATATCTTTATAGACGCTGGCGATGCCAAAGTCCGTCAGTTTAATTGTCCCCCTGCGGCCCACCAGGATATTTTGGGGTTTGACATCGCGATGCACGATGTTGCGACGATGTGCCGCACCTAATCCAAGCGCGACATCATGGGCAATAATCACCGCGCGGTCCACATCGAGGATGCCACGTGACTTCAAATAGCGGCGCAGGTCGGTTCCCTCGACCAACTCCATGACGATGAAATAATTGCCATCGGTCAGGCCGTAGTCGTAGACCTGCACAATATTCGGATGCTGTAAGGCCGAGGCCGCTTTCGCCTCAAGCTCGAAGCGCTTCACGAACTTGGGATCAGTACTATAGACTTCCCGCAGCACCTTGATAGCCACTTCGCGATCCATATGCAGGTCCCGACCGCGATAGATGGTGGCCATCCCCCCACGGCCTATGGGATCTTGTAACTGGTAACGCTCTCCCAGCATTTCGATTTGCATAGTTCTCCGCACCTGTGAAGCGGAGCTTCACCCATTTCCAAAAACATTACTGCTTCGACCGGATAACGCGGCTAGCCAGGATAGCCCACAGATTTGTAGAGAGCCGAACCGTTAAACCCACTATGCCCGCATATCAAGTCGAAAAAGACCGGTTTATTACTTCTAGCGCCCACTATTGTAACGTATTTTGCAACTTAATGGAACACTTTAACCTATTTGTGTTGCTAAAATCCTATTAATATTCGGAGTTTCGTCCTTCAGGGCGACCAGAGCGATTGGGAACGACCCCACCCTGGACGCGACCAATCTCGTCCCTACGTCCCTCCATGCTATGGACCCTGGCCGGCTGCGACTCCCAGCACCCGCTCGTCGCCGGCGCGCCGGGTGATGCGCCGCTCATCCATATGCTCGAGTAGAGGCAGGATGTATTTGCGCGTGGTGCCTAATACGTCGCGCGCTTCGGAAGCCGTCATCTTACCATGCTCGTGCAGGTAGGCTATCAACTTCGCTACCGCCTCTTCATAAGTTTCGCGCAGGAAGAAGACCGTATCCGTGTTCCCTCCCAGCTTCACCAATCTCCCCTGCTCAACCAGCGCCGCTAATACCTCGGCCCCTACCATCGCCTCGGCCTCCACTCGTCCGGGAGGAGTATAGGGGTTCTCATTGAACTGCCGCAACATCCGTCGAATCTGCTGCTGTTGAGCTTCGGTAAACGTTGGAACGAAGGTGGGCAAGCGAATGAGGCCGCTCGGAGCGCCCGTTGCAGCGATAACTTCCGCCAATTGCTCCTCTTCCTGCAATGCCGCAAAAATCTCTGCCGCCATCTTAGAAGACAGGCCTAATCGCGCGCGCCACTCCTCTTTTGAAAGGCCTGCTCGTAGAGGATACTGGCGATGGTATTCGCTCACCAGGCGAACAGCTTCGTCTTTGAAAGCCTCCCAAACAGGCTGCGCAAACCAGAAGCCTCCCACCTTACAGACCCGTCCCTCAGTTAACAACGTCTCCAGGGTCGCCTGCGTCACATCCGTTGGCAAACTGCTCTGTTTAGCGATCTCGGCCAGCTCATATCCTTGCAGTCCGTGTAAGGTCCTGGCTCCTGTCTGACCATGAGGGCGCGCCGGGCGACCGCCTGTCGCCTTCGCAGCCGCATTTTGCCTGGACGTTTCACGCCTTCGATCAAGAGCAGCCAGAACAAGCTCATCCGGCGATCCACGCTCAAGGGTTTCCAGGACATTCAGCACCGTTTGCTGGAAGCGCCGGTGGTAGCGGGGATGCACATCGATCACTTCACCGCCACCGATGGTCATACTGGGCGAGGGAATGCGCAGGATGAAGCGATCTCGCCGCGCCACCACAGCCGGACGGCTCAGGCGCAGCTGCACCCAGGCGCTTTGCCCAGGCTCCACTTCGTCTGCATCGAGCAGCCTCACCTTCGCGGGCACTTCCTGCGAACCGCTATAGAAATCGACCAGCGTGTTATGCTCAAGCGATCTCGCGGCATCCGCCAGCAGTTGAATACGAGCATCGATGAGCATGGTTGGCTGCATCTGACCGGGAAGCGCGACTACATTGCCGCGTTCAATTTCGCTGCGCGGCACGCTCGCCAGGTTGATGGCCACGCGACTGCCAGGCTGCGCCACCTCGACCTGGTGCCTGTGCGTCTGGAGGGTGCGGATGCGTGTCTTCAGGCCCTGTGGCAAAATCTCGACCTCCTGACCCGGCTTGAAAGCGCCATCCAGCAGCGTCCCCGTCACGACGGTGCCAAAACCGGTCATCGTGAACACGCGATCAACCGGCAGGCGCGGGCGCGCGATGTCTTGCCGCTCCTGCTCTTCATCAAGGATACGTTCTAATTCGGCCAGCAATTCCGGCAATCCCTGACCGCTATAGGCCGAAACGGGAATAATGGCGGCATTCGCCAGCGTGGTCGGTTTCAACTGCTCAATAACTTCTTCTCGCACCAGCTCGAGCCATTCTTCATCGACCAGGTCGGCCTTGGTGAGGGCAACGACGCCGCGCCGCACGCGCAGCAGATCGAGGATTGCCAGGTGTTCGCGTGTCTGCGGCATGATTCCTTCGTCGGCGGCAATTACCAGCAGCGCGGCATCGATTCCCCCTACACCGGCCAGCATATTCTTGATGAACCCTTCGTGACCCGGCACATCGACGATACTAACCTCGCGGCCATTAGGCAGCGTCAACCACGCGAAGCCGAGGTCTATCGTCATGCCGCGTTCTTTTTCTTCCGCCAATCGATCAGGATCAATGCCCGTGAGCGCCTTTACCAGGGTTGACTTGCCATGGTCTATATGTCCTGCTGTACCAATACAACTCATTTTATTGAACCAGGGGAATAAGAGTTAATTATGACGGCTTCAGTATACAACATCAACCCGCTTTCTGCCTATCTTCCAAAATGGTAATTTTTCACAAAATGGCCTGATTCCACGTGTGAAAGCAGGCATATAGGCATATTTATACGTGGCGCTTGAGGCAGGTATTTATATTGAATTTGAGCAAGCAAGCATGTGGAATCAAAAACGTATTGTACCCGGTTCCCTGCTACAATGCTCGGCTAAACGAGATTGAACATATAAAGAAGGAGTAAGATCTTATGACCACCATTCATGTAAATACCGACCTGATGCGCCAGCTGGGGCAGATCTTCGTCCAGCTCGACGATCAGATTGCCAATCAGATTCGCCCGCAAATCCAGAGTCATATTAATGAGTTGGAGGGCGATTGGCAGGGTGTGAGCCGCCAGCGTTTCGAGCAACTGTTTCAGGAATGGCGCACCGCTGTAGACCAGGTTGTTCAGAACGGCGAAGATATTGGCCGCCACCTGCAGGATACGGCTCAGCGCTTCGAGAGCGCCGACCAGTCGTAACCGGGGCGGCTGGACGACCTGGAGCGGGGGATTCTTCGCTGCGCTCAGAATGACAGGCCCCGGGGCCTGTCCAGACACGTCCGAGGCCTGTCATTCTGAGCGCAGCGAAGAATCCCCCGCCAACCTTTGGGGAATCATCAGTATTTGCTCTATTGGCAGTACATCTTTAAAGAGGAAAAGCAGGTGAAAGGGTCAGGATAATGGCTTTCTCATATGTCGCCTTGTTGTCTGATATCCCAGCTTTTCATAAAAAGTCAGAGCAGAGCCAGGAAACTCCCATACATCCAGTTCAATTTCTGTAACCCCTTGCTCGCGCGCCCACTGTTGAATCCGCTCCATCAGCAACCGTCCAACGCCTTGATGCCGGACGTGTTCGCTTACTACCAGGTCATCAACCTGGACAAAGTGGCGCGGCACAACCATAGGCACAGGAGGCGTCAAGCGCACATAACCAAAGATCAAGCCAACGAGAGTTTCTTGCTGTTCCGCCACAAAGAGGGCCGCATTCTCGTTAGCGAGAAGCTCTGCAAATCTCTCAGGTGAGCGGGCGGGTCCCTCTACAGGATGGAAAAAATTTGGAAGAGCCTGAGCGTGTATACGATCTAATTGCTCATACAATGCGCATGCGCCCTCATAGTCCTCGTATTTAGCTGCCCGAAGCACAATGCTCAACGTTTCCCTCCTTTGCCCAAAGAAGCCGCTCGGCGGGATTTGCAGGCTATAGGAGCCCGAAGCACAATGCTCAACGTTTCCCTCCTTTGCCTGCTTGAGAGCTATGGAATTTCCTACTTGCCTGCATCTTACACTGTGATTATTCTCCCGGCAAGCTATGAAAAAGTGATCAGGGCATGTCATTCTGAGCAAAGCGAAGAATCTCTTGTGAACCAGATCGATCAGGTGCGTGCTGCGGATTCTTCGCTTTGCTCAGAATGACATGCGAGAGGGTCTTTTTCAGGGCAAGCCATTCGTAGCAATTTACGCCCTAAGCTCTCCTTTACCCCATGTGCTATACTAAAGCCATACATCACACTCCAAATAAAGCAGCAGGGTAGGGCGCGCCATTGCAGCCGCCTGAAACAGGGCCATGAACGAAAAAATCCAATCAGTACTGAACTCACTGCCACATAAACCGGGCATTTATTTGATGAAGGATGCCCAGGGCACTATTCTGTATGTCGGCAAAGCCATCTCGCTGTATAACCGCGTGCGCTCCTACTTTCAGGAGTCCACCGATCTCAGCCCCAAGAATCGCAGCATGGTGGCGAAGGTTGACGATATCGAATTTCTCGTCGTCAAGAACGAGGTCGAGGCGCTGGTGCTGGAGAGCAATTATATCAAGCAGTATCGTCCCAAGTATAATGTGCTGCTGCGCGACGATAAAAACTATCCCTACATCAAGGTTTCGCTGGCGGAGGATTTTCCGCGCGTCTATCGCGTGCGCAGCTTCCAGCGCGATGGCAATCGCTACTTCGGGCCGTACACCAATTCGGGCGCGGTAGACTCGACGCTCGATCTGCTGAACAAGCTCTTCGCCTTTCGCACCTGCCGCTATGATGCCAGCACCTGGGCGCCACCGCGCAACGGCGAACCACCGGCGGGCTGGAAACAGAAGCTGCTGCCGCGTCCCTGCACGCAATACTACATTCACCGCTGCATCGCTCCCTGCGTCGCCTATGCCACGCGCGAAGAATACGATGCCGTCATCCGGCAGGTGATCCTCTTTCTGGAGGGCAAGCACGACGAGGTGGTGAAGAATCTGCAAGAGAAAATGGAGGAGGCCGCCGAAAACCTCAATTTTGAGGAGGCGGCGCGCATTCGCGACCGCATCAAAGCGGTTGAGCGCATCCTGGAGAAGCAGCGCATCATTTCTACGGAAGGACAGGACGATCAGGATGTGATCGCGCTTGCCAGCGAAGAGGATGAGACCTGCGCGCTGGTGTTCTTCTTCCGCGGCGGCAAGCTGGTCGGCAGAGAGTACTTCATCCTGCAAGGCACCAGGGACAGCAGTCCCGGTGAGGTAATGGGCTCCTTCCTGATGCAGTTCTACGAGAGTTCGCCGCACGTCCCGGCTGAAGTAATCGTCGAGGCCGAACCGGAAGATCGCGCTATGATCCAGGCCTGGCTCAAAGAGAAACGTAAGGGCGCGGTCGCGATTACCGTCCCCAAACGCGGCGAAAAAGTGGGCCTGATCGAGATGGTCAAACAAAACGCGAGCGAGGTACTGGAGCAGCAGCGCATCAAGTGGTTGACCGATAGCCAGAAGACGCAGATGGCGTTGGAGGAACTGCAGGAGGCCTTGAACCTGGCCGCTCCACCCATGCGCATCGAATGCTATGATATCTCGAATACGCAGGGAACCAATTCGGTGGGCGCAATGGTCGTGTTCGAGGCTGGTCGCCCTAAGAACAGCGAATACCGGCGCTTCAAAATCAAGACGGTCGAGGGGCCAAACGATTTCGCCAGCCACCAGGAGATGCTGCGCCGGCGCTTCCGCAGGGCCGCGCAACACGAAAAAAGCGAAGAGAACCAGGATGGCGAGACAGCAGCCGAACCGGAAACGCCGCTGCAACATGAGTGGGCGATGCCCGACCTGATTATTATCGATGGCGGCAAGGGCCAGCTCAGTGCGGCGCTTGAAGTTTTGCAGGAACTACATATCGATGTGCCCACGGTCGGATTGGCAAAGGAGAACGAGGAGATTTTTATTCCCGGCTCGCCGGATCCAATCATCCTGCCGCGCTCCTCGCAGGGGCTGTACCTGGTGCAGCGCATTCGTGACGAGGCGCACCGCTTCGGCATCACCTATCACCGCAAACTGCGCTCCGACCGCACCTTCAAATCGGTGCTGGACGAGATTCCTGGTATCGGCCCCAAACGCAAACAGGCGCTGATGAAGCATTTCGGCTCCGTTCGCGCTATCAGCAATGCCAGCCTGGAAGAGCTTGCGGCGCTCGATGGCATGACCCGGGACGCCGCCGAAAAGGTCAAGGAGTACATCGGGCGCGGGGAGTAGGGGCCAGGTTATCGAATTACTTCGGTCATCCGGCAAAGGCCGATCAATCGGCGATGGGTACGGTATGCCTGTCCCCCAGACAGGACTGCCCGGCCCCTACGGCTTCGCCGTGGGATGTCCCATTCGTGCGTTGCTATTCGGATTCCCGTAGGTACCGATTGATCGCGGACACCGCCGATTGATCGGCCCTTACGTCGCCGGGAATACTTTTGCCTTCACAAAACGTTGTAGTAATGAGAAGAGTGCTAGCAGTCTTGTCATATGATTGACAAAAACCGAAGAGCAAGCTAGTATAGTAGTAATGGTAGAGGCGTTCGATAGTGCGAACGCTCTCTATTTCCCTGTTGATAGAGCGTAGTTCGTACAACTAAGGGGTGAAACAGCGTATGCCAACCTACGAGTACCAGTGTCGATCTTGTAATTATCGCTTTGAAATCTGGCAGAAAATGACCGATCTGCCCTTGACCGTTTGCCCGCAATGCGGCGGCCCCATTCACAAACTATTCTTCCCCGCCGGTATCGTCTTCAAGGGTTCGGGTTTCTATAAGACCGACCACCCTTCTCATAACTCAGCCGGTGAAAACGGCCATAATCATACATCCGATGGCGCTGAGACGAAGAAGGAAGGCGATACGAAGTCCACAACCGAGAGCAAATCCGGCGAGGGCAGTTCCGAGAAGTCCGCGAAGAAAAGCAGTGAGGATAGAGTCCCGGCTGGGACAAGATAATCGATTATGGCTGAATCAGTGCTGGCCGTCATGCAGCGGCGGCAAATCGAAATAACGGTAGGTGAGTTACTGCTCACATCCGATCATTATATGCGCCTGGAGATTCTGGAACGTCTCCGCCATCTCATCTCGCATGCCGATCCCTCGATGGATCTGAATCAACTGAGCGAGGTAGCGCGAGAAGAATTGCAGGAACATGACCTGCTGCCTGCAAGGTAATTGAAGTAGGGAAACACGAATTTTTCAGGCAATGAACCGGCGGGCGAGGTTCATTGCCTGAAAAATTCGTGTTTCCCTACTTTTTTCATTCCGCTTCGAATTATTCCCCTTATTCAAGAGATTTGCCCTCTTGTTGCCTAAATAGTACGCAATAAACATACCCAATATTCCTAATCAGGGCATCAACATTGGCATATCATCATGCATAAAGGTATACTTTACACAACCCCCTCAGACAAATAGCGGGAGATGTAAGTATGCAGGTACAGGACGAGCGCTCACAGGAAGAGTCCATTCAGGCTTTGCAACAGCAGGTGGACCAACTGACGGCAGAGAATCTTTTATTGAAAGAGCAACTGGCGCGCAAAGAACAGTTTGCGGCGATGATTGCTCATGAGTTACGTGGCCCTTTGACCCCCATCATTAATTACGCCCAGATCGCGGCGCGCCCCAATCAGCGCCGTGAAAGCATCGTGCGTGCTACCAATATCATCATCAGCCAGGCCTGGCGCCTGACACGGCTTGCCAAAGATTTACTGGATGCCTCACATTTATCTTCTGGCCGCTTTACGCTCTCATGTCATGCATGCGATGCTGTAAAGCTCATCAAAGATGTTGTGGAGCAGGTACGCCCCGTCGCTCCATATCATACATTTGCCATAGAGGCTCCCGAAGAGCCTGTGGTTGGGCACTGGGATGCCGGACGATTGGAGCAGGCAGTGGGGAATCTGCTGGATAACGCCATCAAATATTCTGACGAGGAAACAACGATTACTGTACGCGCCTGGAAAACAGAACATACCGCTCACATCAGCGTCCACAACGTGGGCGTCAGCATCCCCGCAAGCCAGAGGAGCCAGCTCTTCCATCCCTATACGCGCTTGCCCGGAAGCAGTACCCAGCGCGGCAGCGGGCTTGGCCTCTATATCACTAAATCAATCGTTGAGGCACATGGCGGCGAACTGCGCCTGGAGCTGAGCAATAGTAACGAAAATGGCACGACCTTCGTTTTTGACCTGCCAATGGAAAAATAGCTGCAAAACATAGGAATGAGGGCTGGACATTGCGAGCATCCAGCCCTCATTCTTTTCTTACCCACAGCTCACATGTTCATCCAGGCAATACATTTTTAAGAGCTCAACGCAGGATGAAGATGTTGCTGAAAGGCCCAGGTTCTTCAAATGCCCGCCTCTACGGGCACTCCTAAGTAACCTGAAAGACCATTCCTAGTAAGCGAACCGGTATCTTCATAGGTTCGTTAAGCCTCCTTTCGGCTTCCCTACTCAAACCTTTCGCTGTAATCCAGGTTTCTGACGTTCAGTCGATCTGTTTGCCCGCCTTCACGGGCACTGCTAATCGATCTGAAACACCATTCCTAGTAAGCGAACCGGTGTCTTCATAGGTTGCATCAAGCCTCCTTTCGGCTTCCCTATTCAGGACCTTCGCCCTAGTAGAGCCAGGGGTCTATTTGCATCCCTGGTGTCTATATTGTAATACAATCGCTTCGCGATTGCAAGTTGAACAATAGGAAGGGAGTGGGTTTTCCACCCGCAACTGTCAAAATCTACAGGTTGGTCCCGTTCATTTTACCTGCCCAAAAACCGTCGAAAATAGCGGTGCGCTTCGCCGGAATCGCGGCTATACTTACATCGTGCAGAGGAATCTGCCGGCACAATCCTACGATTGGTGAGGCGCTGATTGTGGAACCCGGCGCGGCACCGATCGTTCATGGAGAGCGTTGTACATCTGCGTGCGAGGCGGAACAGTGGGAAAACTTCCTGGCGTACCTGATAAACTAAAAAAGGTAGCGCCAGGAAAAAGCCCCGGATGTTTTCTTATGGAGGCGCCATCGGATATGGCGTCGAGGGTTGTGCCGGCAGGGACCAGACATAGCACCATTTCGTTCACGGGAAACCGGCATCAGGAACACGTACATACCCTACCTGTGTGCATGTCACGCGAGGGAATGCACGCATGCATGAAAAGGAGGAAAGATCACACATGGCACAACAATGGGCTTATAAAGTTGCGTATATTGATTATCGCGGGCGCATTTCCAGCGAGGGCCTTGAGACGCTCATCGGCAACGAGCGGCGCAGCGCCTTTGCTCGTCGCTACCTCAACACGCTTGGGCAGGAAGGTTGGGAACTGGTTGGCATTCAACCGCTGACCGCTAACTCGGCCTACTACATTTTCAAACGCCCCGCGCAGGAGGGCGATTTCGCGCAGGAGACTCCGCCAGCGGCAGGCGAGCAAACAACCCCTACCGGCGGTCCAAACATCGAAACCGCTTGAAGTAGTTTCGTTCTGGTCATCTCCATATAGGGGCAAGCAAGGTCCTGCTTGCCCTTACTATTATTTTCTCCATGCCACAATCTCACTCATCTCAGCCTTAGCACAACATTAGACGCCTCCTCATTTTGCCTGATATAATGGCTGTAGATTGAACAACCACGTGGTTCAGAGAAGATTCCGCAACTCAACGAGGAGATGTATCATGTCAATTTCATTCCCTGCCCAGGCGGGCCAGGGTCAGATGTATCAGAATTTTATTGGGGGCGAGTGGCGCAACTCGCGCAGTGGAGAGACGTTTACCAGCACGAATCCGGCACACACTTCCGAAATCATCGGGCATTACCAGAAATCTACGCCCGCCGACCTTGAGGATGCCATCGACGCGGCTGTAAAGGCGCACCCGGGCTGGGCCACTACTCCGGCGCCGGAACGCGGCGAGATCATGCTGCGTGCCGCGCTGCTGCTGGAACAATACAAACAGGAACTGGCCGAGTCCATGACGCGCGAGATGGGCAAAATTCTGCGGGAGACGCTTGGCGATGTACAGACGGCCATCGATGTCGCCAAATATGTGGCCGGTGAGGGACGGCGCGCTGAAGGCGAAACCATTCCATCGGGACTGCGCAATAAATTCTGCATGACCATTCGTCACCCGGTCGGCATAGTAGGCATTATCACACCCTGGAACTTTCCCATGGCCATCCCTGCCTGGAAGACCTTTCCAGCACTGCAGGCGGGCAACGCTGTCATTCTCAAACCTGCCAGCGATACGCCCCTGCTGGCGCTGCGGCTCGCCGAGATACTGGCCGAAGCTGGACTGCCCGCCGGTGTATTAAATGTCGTGACCGGCCCCGGCGGCACATTGGGAGATGCGCTGGCAAGCAATAAGCGCGTGAATATGATCTCACTGACAGGTTCAACCGAGGTGGGACGGCGTGTGGCCGAAATATGCGGGCGGGACCTGCGCCGCTGCACGCTCGAACTGGGTGGCAAGAATGCGGTGGTCGTGCTGGAAGATGCCGACCTTGACCTGGCCGTGGAGAGCGTGACCTGGGGAGCTTTCGGCACTACCGGGCAGCGTTGCACCGCGACCAGCCGCGTCATCGTACAAAAATCGGTGCAGCAGGCATTCACCGACCGGCTCGTAACCGCCGCTGAGAAGTTGCGTGTCGGCGATGGCCTGGACCCGGATATTGATATGGGGCCATTGGTGAATATGGGGCGTGTCAAGGCGGTTCAGGAATATGCCGAGATCGGCAAACAGGAGGGCGCGAAGCTTGTGCTGGGCGGCTTCCCATTGAACGATGAGAGCCACCGCGATGGCGCATTCTACAAGCCGACCATCTTCACCAATGTCACGCCGCAGATGCGCATCGCAAAAGAGGAAGTATTCGGCCCGTTCGTCTCCATTATTCCTGTCGATACGTTTGAAGAGGCCATGCGGGTCGCGAATTCGACCGAATACGGGCTTTCGACGGCCATCTTCACCGAGAGCAGCCGCCTGACTTTCCGTGCCATGCGCGAGATCGAATCGGGCCTGATCTACTTCAACGCGCCCACGACTGGCGCCGAGATTCAGCTGCCGTTTGGCGGTATGAAGGCGAGCGGCAATGGGCATCGCGAGCTTGGCGCGAGCGCGGTAGAGGAATTCAGCGAGGTTAAGACAGTATTCGTATCATATCCTGTTAAGAAATAATGATTTCCGTGGCTCGGTTTTCCATACCTGTGAATACAGTAAAAGAGGTTGATGGGGCGCAGCGCCTATCAACCTCTTTTACTGCTGCACACAAGTCTTCTACGAACAGGAACCGTGTTCCTTAAGCATAAATTGTGTGTTGCTGGCAACCTTTGGTAAGAAGACACCTTTCACTATGCGCCACTCCATTGTTCAATCAGTGTGTGACCATCATAGGTACCTGCTGCCCAGATATCAGTGCTGGATATCGCCGTAATTGCCCTCAAGACATTACTTGATCCAGCGTTGGGGCTGCTGACAATCTGCCATTGCTGCCCATCCCATTGTTCAATCAGCGTGTAGGCATCATAAGAACCCACTGCCCAGATGTCAGTGCTGGATACCGCCGTAACCGCATTCAGAAAATCATTTGATCCGGTATTGGGACTCTTGACAATCTGCCATTGTTGCCCATTCCATTGTTCAACCAATGTTTGTGAAGGAGAAGAGTTGACGAAATAATCCCCTACCGCCCAGACCTGCGTGGAAGACACAGCTGCTATCCCGTTAAGATCATTGTTATAACCCTTGTGATTCGCGCCTTGAACAATGCTCCATTGGGATCCATCCCAGTGTTCGAATAGCGTGCGGTCGTTACTATTAGGCCCTTGTTCATATTCTCCGGTAGCCCAGATATCATTTGCCGATACTGCTGCTATTCCGTTGAGAAAGTCAAATAACCCCTTATTAGGGCTTTTCACAACGCGCCATTGGGAGCCGTCCCAATGCAGAATAAGAGTTTGACTCCTACCATAAGACCCCACCGCCCAGACATCATCAGTGGAAATAACGGTTATTGCGTCTAGCACGGGATTGCCACCAACATCTGGGGTTTTTACGATACTCCATTGGGAGCCGTCCCAATGTTCTATCAATAGCCGCCCACCGTGGCGCCTGTAATTATTTCCGACTGCCCAGACATCGTTTGTGGATACCGCTGCTACTGCACGAAGCAGGTTGCCCCCATGCTGCTGATTGGGACTATGTACGATGCTCCATTTCGTGCCATCCCAATGCTCGATAAGGGTGTATAACAGGCCAGAACTATGTTTCTGATAGGAGCCTACCGCCCAGATATCATTCGGGGCAATACTGGTTATCCCATAAAGATTATTTGGGCCGTCACCAGCATTGGGGCTTGGGACGATATTCCATGTGCCTGCACTGCGTGAAAGAGCGTGAACTGCTCCAGTACGCAAAACGAAAGTAACCATTACAATGATGAAAACGTACAGGAATGGACTCCTCCTGAGGCGATACACGTTTCTCTGCATATTGTCCTCCCCTTTTTACAAGTGACAATACATCAACCTCAAGCCAGGATTAGCTATCGCGCGGGAACCCTGTTCCTACCCTCGCGGCAGCCCAAACTGTGTAAACATCGCCTCCCACACCTCCTGGTTCTCCAGGCGCTCGTAAAGGGAGGCGACACGGGCATTGATCGAGTCGAAGATGCAGGTGAGAATTTTTTGCAGGACAATACAGCCCTCTTCAAAGAAGTCGGTGGCTTTCTGAATGTCCCCTTGCAGCACCTCGTGACAGAGCGAGGTAAAATTCTGGACGTTGATCATATTCTGCTCAATCACAAACCGGTAGTTGCCCATGTAGCGCAGGTTATTGCGCGTAAGCAAGACTTCCAGCGTGTTGGGGTCCAACTCAGTACCGTTGATACGGCAGGCCTCGGAAAGGGCGTCCATCATCCAGTTGACGAATTCGGCCAGCGCGGATAATTGCTCCATCGGTGTGCGCCGGCGCAGCCATTCTTGCTCCATACGACTGATGAGGTTGAGCAGTTCAAAGCTTTCCATGCGGAATTTTTCGGCAGGGTCGGGGAGGCGCACGCCACTGCGCCTGTTGCCGTTTCCGTTGTGGTGCGGAGTTGCTTCCTGGAAGACGGGAACAATAAGCCGGTGATACACCAGCTGTGCCAGGTCGCGCGCCACCTCTAACTCTGGACGCCGGATGGTGCTGGCAATGCGACGCACGCTGCGATTCAAATTCACCTTGCCGAGCAATTCAATGGTGCGGCTATCAAAGCTCATGGGATAAGGGATGGCCGGAACGAGCTGGAGCGTTGTGTGCATCCCCTGGGGCAAATATTTATACAGCTGCTTCCACTCGTCCTCGTAACGTATCATCTCCATCGTTACACCCACAACTTCGAGATCAAGCGATTCTTCGCCGTAAGGTAAAATCGTTTGCCCCTCAGGACTGGCAACGAAATCATAGGTGCCATTTTTCCACAGCGCCAGTTCGCGGGCCGTCCACAATGCCTTGGTACGCAGCGCCTCTCTCAATTGCTTCTCGTTAATCACCCGCATTTCGATGAGGCGCTCGCCGATGCGCTTGCCGAAAGGGTCCTGGAGCTGCCGGGAAAAAGCCAGCTCTATCTGCATGCTGTTCGCCATAGCCAGTTGTTGAAGAACATCACCCAGCGTCAGCGCGCCCGAATCGAGTTCAGAGCAACCGGCCAGCTTGCCATCCTGAAAGTAGATAATACCGATGCGTCCCGACTCCTGCTTGAGGTGAATGGCACCGGTCATCCCACTCAGTCCCATCATTTGCAGGACTTCTACGAGGCCAAATTCCCGCAGCGATCCTTGCAACCTCGTATTAATAGTCATGCGCCCCCCGATAAACCAATATGTAAACAAGGTAAAAGACGGCCTGCTATCCTGGCGGGGACAGGCACCAGGCGCTATCCCTGCAGAAGCGCCAGGCACTCCTCTTTCCCTTGCAGAAATACGTGTTTTTGGCATTATAACAGATATCACAATGGTTCAACAAGCCAGGAAAGCAATCGTTCAGGCTAAAAAATTACCCTTCGCTTGTTTCTAATCAAATTCTCATCAAAAACCTGATTTTCTCAGCGTTTATTAGAAGATAGTACTTTTTCCATAATTCTTTGAACTTTTTCCAAGAAATATGTTATATTCTTATACGTGGGTGGCACTCCTCCTATCGTCCGTCTGTGTTTGAATTGATAACATCTCCTAATGTGCTACCCACACGTATTTTTCAAGCACGATGCTCGCCTGAAACCCAGGGATTATTGAAAGTATATCGACTTGTCCTGTTTCACTACCTAACCACATCCTGCTCGACATTCAAAATCCATCTATTCAAAAGATACGCATCAAACGTCCAACTTTTGGTGTCCTGCCAGCATCTCTAATGGCGTTCTCTATCAAGGAAATGAAGATGGTAAGCTCTATGCCTTTGGGACGTAGCAAGTAAAAGACGCTACCAAAAACCCACGTGCTATAATGATCATTATGAGCATTCAAGATCGTATCGCCATCATAACCGGAGCCGGGCGTGGCATCGGTCGTGCCACCGCGCTGCGTTTTGCCCGCGAGGGCGCGCAGGTCGTCCTCTTCAGCCGCACAGCCTCAACTTTAGATGAAGTTGAGGCTGAGATTGCGCGCGAGGGGCAGAGCGCACTGGTTATTGCCGGTGATGCCGCTCGCGAAGAGGATGTGCAGCACCTCTTCCAGAAAGCTATGGATGCGTATGGGAGAGTCGATATCCTCGTCAATTGCGCCGGCATAGTCGCTGTACGCCCTTTTGCTGAGATGGACGTGGCTACCTGGGATAATGTGCTGGCTGTCAATCTGCGCGGCACATTTCTGTGCTGCCGCGAGGCATTTCGCATTATGGCCGGCCAGCATTCCGGCGTCATTATCAACCTGTCATCGCTTTCGGGCGTGAGAGGCGTGGAGAAATTTCCGGGTTTGAGCGCATATAATGTCTCGAAAGCTGGTGTCGCCAGTTTGACCGAAATTCTGGCGGTCGAGGGCAAGCCATACAATATTCGTGTCTGCGCCGTCAGTCCTGGAGCAGTAGATACTACCATGCTCCGCCAGGCCGCGCCGCATCTAAAGGCCGGTATGACTCCCGAGGATATGGCCGAAATATTGCTCTTCCTGGCCGGCGATTCGGGTCGCAAGCTCAGCGGCACCAACCTTGAGATATTCAGCAATGCTTGAAGATACATGGAGACATAAGGATACAAAACATGGTTTACCTGACAAGGCGCACCAGTTTCAGCGCATCACATCGCTTGTGGAGCGAGCACCTGGCGGAAGAAGAGAATTATGCCATCTACGAGAAGTGCGCGAATCCCAATGGGCATGGACATAACTATATCCTGGAGGTCACGGTTCGCGGCACACCAGACCCACACACCGGCATGGTATTGAATTTGACGGACCTGAAGCAGGCAATTTCTGAACAGGTGATACAATGGGTTGACCATAAACACCTCAATTACGATGTACCCTGGCTGGAGGGCTGCATTCCCACTACCGAGGTGCTGGCTATGAAGTTCTGGGAACGGCTGGCTCCAGCCTTTCCCAAAGGTCTTTTATATGAAGTGAAGCTGTATGAGACTGAGAACAATAGCGCCAGTTATCGAGGAGAACCATGAGAGTCGCTTTGGTTGCACCGCTTGTTTCCACTATTGCGCAGCCCTACCTGGGAGGAGCGCAGGCGCTGCTGGCCGACCTTGCGCAGGGATTGATGCGTCGTGGGCACAGTGTCACCTTGTTCGCACGCAATGAGTCCTTCGTCCCTGGAATCGAGATCGAGCCGGTGGCCGTGCCGGATGATGTCGAGCCTGCCGACTTTTCTGGGCCGGCGCAGGAACGACCGGCGGATACCAGCTTCTTCACGCAGGCAAATCTTTTCCTTGACCTTTTTCTCCAATTGCAGCGGCGCAGCGCCGAATTTGACCTGGTACACGTACACGCTTTCGATTGGCCCGCGTATGCATGCAGCACGTTGATTCACGATATCCCTGTCCTTCACACGCTGCACCTTCCGGCGGTCTCGCCTGAGATCAATACCGCTCTACATGTGCTGGATCAGCAGGGGCATCCCGTGACCTTGATAACCGTATCGCATGCCTGCGCGCATACCTACGAAGAATTCACCCCTATCGACCACGTGATTTATAATGGGCTGGACCTGGATGCCATCCCTTTCTCTCCCAGGCCCTCGAAGGAAGCGCCGCTGTTGTTCGCGGGCCGCATCGCGCCCGAAAAAGGGGTTGAGGCCGCCATTGAAATCGCGGAAATGGCCGGATACCGCCTGTTGATCGCCGGCGGCATCTATGACCGGCGCTACTATAATGAAAGCGTTGCCCCGCGCCTGCAAGAGGCCGGAGAGCGCGTAACCTACCTGGGCCAGCTGGAACGCCTGGCACTGTGGAAGATCATGGGACAATCGCTGGGCCTGCTTTTCCCTATCGAATGGGACGAGCCGTTTGGCTTGACCGCCGTTGAATCGATGGCTACCGGCACGCCCGTTATCGCCTACCGGCGTGGCGCGGCCGAGGAGATCATTCGTCACGGCGAAACCGGCTTCCTCGTCGAAGAGGGCGAACGAGCGCACGCCGCCGCCCTGGTCGATGACCTGTTCGACATCCCGCGCGCACGCTGTCGCGCCCACGTCGAAGCAAACTTCGCCCTGGATGAGATGATCGACGCGTATGAACGGGTGTATAGAGAGGCCATAACGAACCACGAGATTTGACTGGTGAGAATACAGGCTTTTTTTTGTTGCAAACCTCTTGACTTCCGGCTAGTTTCTGGTTATCATACAATTAGAAAATTTTCTAATTGTATGATAAGAGAAAGAGGTGAATTATGGAAGACAAAAAAGATCAACCGCGAGAGCAGGAGCAAAACGAACTGAATCTCTCCTCCGAGGAGATGAAGCGGCTGGTGGTGATTGGGCGCGCGCTGTCGGACCCGACACGCATACGCATTCTGGGTCTGCTGGCGGAACACCCGATGTATGGGCAGGAACTGGCGAAGGCGCTGGATGTCACGCCGCCGACGGTTTCTCACCATCTTACGCCGCTGGTTATGGCCGGACTGGTGCAGGTCAGGCGCGAGAACAATTATCACTACTATGAACTGTCCAGTGAGGGGCTTGAGCAACTGGCCGAGAGTACGCAGCGTATCGCGAGCAGAGTGTTTCCACATAACCCGCTGCCTCCACGCAGCGATGAGCGTGCCCGTGTGGTGGCTACCTTTATTCAGAATGGCCGCCTGGTGAGCATTCCCTCACAGTACAAGAAGCGGCGCTACGTGATGGAAGAACTGGCGCGTTCATTCGAGTGGGGACATCTCTATGACGAAAAAGAGGTAAATGCCATCCTCAAGACATTTCACGAGGATGTCGCGAGCCTGCGCCGCGAGATGATCGATCAACGCATTATGATGCGCGAAAACGGTCGCTACTGGCTTGTGCGCCCGCATGATTGAACGCTTTCTCAGGCCCATTTCAATGAAATGGGCCTGAGAAGCCTTAAAAGACCGAAAGATAGCGATCCAGTTCCCATTCGTGAACCTGTTTGCGGTAATCGCTCCATTCCATGGTTTTGGCCTCGATGAAACCTTCGTAGATGGAATCGCCAAGTGCCTCGCGCAGGAGAGTGTCTTCTCGCAACCCTTCGAGCGCCTCGCCAAGGGTGGCGGGCAGCAGTTTGGAGCGATGGCGCTGCCGCTCGCTTTCGTCGCGCAGGAACAGGCTTTCATTCATAGCTGGAGGTAAGGGCAACTTGTGCTGTATGCCATCCAGGCCGGCACGCAGCATGACGGCGAGTGCGAGGTAGGGATTACAACTGGGATCGCAGCAGCGCAGTTCGATGCGCGTGGAAGATTGTGGGTCAGCATCAGGGCGTGGTACGCGAATCAGCGCCTCGCGGTTCACCCTGCCCCAGTTGATATATACGGGGGCTTCATAGCCGGATACGAGGCGTTTGTATGAATTTACCAGGGGGGCAAGTATCGCACACAATCCGCGCGCATGCGCCAGCTGGCCGGCGATGAAGTAACGCCCAATGTCTGAAAGTCCAAGCTCACCATGCTCATCGACAAAAGCATTACCCCCCGTCGCGCGCTGGATCAATTGCTGGTGCGTGTGCATACCTGAGCCATTCACGCCGTAGAACGGTTTGGGGAGGAAGGTGGCATACAGGTTATGCTGCGCGGCAATAGCTTTTAAGACATATTTTGCCGTCACCAGGCTATCGGCGATATGTAGCGCGCCATTCATCTCAAAATCCAGTTCGTGCTGGCCTGCCGCTACCTCGTGATGGCTGGCATCAATAAGAATATCCATCTGCTGCAACGCCTGCACCATCTGCCGCCGGACGGTGGATGCCAGGTCGGTGGACAGGTCGAAGTATCCTCCGCGATCATGAGGCAGTGGCCTGGGAGTTTTACCCTCGAGTTGCAGCAGAAAAAACTCAAGTTCGGGGGCCGCGCGGAAATCGTAGCCCATCGCGGCAGCTACATCTAGCGCGCGTAAGAGTGTAGCCCGTGGGTCGCCATCAAAATATTCGCCGTCAGGAGTACGCACGTGGCAGATCACGCGTGCTACGACATCCTCATCTGAGAACAGGTTAAAGGATTGCTGGGGTAAGAAAGGCATAGACGATTGCGGTCGTACCTGCCTGGGCAAGATAGCAAAAGTACTCAGATCAGGAACCAGGTACATATCGCTTTCGGCGACGCGCGCAAAGCCTTCCAGTGCAGAGCCATCGAACCATTTTCCCTGTTCGAGGCAATCAGGAAACTGCTCAACGGGAATCGTCACGCATTTTGCCATACCAACCACATCGGTAAATTCCAGGTTTACGAAGCGCACCCTTTCGACATCAATCGTTGCCAGGATACGTCCGCGTGCGCTTGCATCCTGCTGCTCCGCCATCTTACTTGCTCTCCTCACAGCATCTCATTCAGTAGAATCGCTTTACCTTACCCGCGCCAGGTAAGGCACATTATAGCAGATTGCCCTGAGAAACGATATGGCAGCATTGCGCATTGTCTCTTTAGAGTATATCCCCAACCAGTTCTTCCTGCGCGAGCGGGCCAATGGCGGCCACCGTTAAGGGATGCAATGGGGAGAAACGGCGCAGCACCTGTAGCACCTGCTCCTGGGTTACGGCATCTATGGCTTCTTTGACCTCCTGGATGGTATGTATCTTGCGCTCGTACCACCAGGAACGGGCAATGGCTCCCATACGCGCGGCGGAGCCTTCGCTGCGCATCACGTTCTCGCTCTTCAACTGCACTTTGGCACGCTCAAGTTCATCGGCGGTGATGCCCTCCTGCTCCAATTTGCGCAGTTCGTCCACGATGACCTGGAGACATTCATGCCCCTGCTCTGGTGTGGTTCCGGCATAAATGCGCATGGCACCGATATGTTTATTGCTTGCCAGCCCTGCCGAGATTCCGTAGACGAGGCCGCGTTTCTCACGCACTTCGACAAAGAGGCGCGATGCCATGTTTCCACCAAGCACCTCGCTCACTACCAGGCCGGCATAGTAATCGGGATCGGTATAGTTGGGGAATGGGAACATCAAGGCCAGGTGCTCCTGCTGCCCTTCCTGGTGTTCCATAGCGATACTGGGGGCCGGTTGCGGCCGTTGCTCCGGCGATGGGGAAGCTGTTCCACTCCAGCCGCCGAACAACTCCTGCATCTGCTGAACGACGGAATCCCAATCAAACTTTCCGGCGATAGCGAAAAGCGTGTTGTTGGGCTGGTAGCGAGCTTTCCAAAAATCGCGTAAATCCTGCCGCTGCAAGGATTGCACGCTTTCTGAGGAACCAAGCAATGGACGGCTCAGGGCTGTACCGCGATAGAAATGAGCGCGCACAAGTTCAAAGATACGGCTCATCGGCTCATCGTCGCGGCGACGAATCTCTTGCAGCACAATGTTGCGCATCTGCTCTAATTCTTCACGTGGGAATGTAGAGGTCAGCAGGAGCTCATTGATCAGTTGCAGGGTGGCATCAAATTTGGTATTGACGATCTGCGCCCATACCTGCGATGTCTCCAGGCCCGTACTGGCGCCTTTACGCGCCCCCAGGGACTCGAAAGCCTCGTTCAAAGCGCGCGCATCCTTCTGCTTCGTACCCTGGAACAGCATATATTCAAAAAGGTGCGCAAGGCCCTGTTTATCTTCCGGCTCGTTGATGACCGCGGCATCGAGCTGGAAGCCAAAAGTAATCGAACTGAGGCTGGGCATGTACTGGCCAATCATTTCGATTCCATTGGGCATTTGATGATAAAAATAGTTTGGGGGCAGATTTTGCTGTGTACTCATGTATATGGTATGTTCCTTTCTGAACAGTGATAGCAATGGAGTTGCTTGAGCATCGCCGAAAACACGTTCAGTATATCACAAGCTATGGTGTATCATAGTAAGCAGTATATAATCCGATATAGAAACTCAGGAGGGGGAATGCTGCGGAATCGAACACTGCTGGCTGTTTCACTGGTTGTCTGCGCCGCCTATACAGGTATTGGCATGATAGGTCCTGTGCGCGTGCTTTACGCGCAATCGCGCGGGGCTTCTCTCACCATCATCGGAACGATGTCGTCGGCTTACCTGATCTCGAACTTTCTCTTCCAGTATCCCTCGGGCTGGCTCGCCGATCGTTTCGGGCGCAAGCCAATGATGCTGATCAGTCTCGTGGCACAGGCCGCGCTCTCGCTGGCATACCTGTTCATCACCGATCCTGTTTTGTTCGTGGTCTTGCGCTTTGCCGAAGGCATTGCCGCGGCTGCAGTCGTGCCATCCGCTCGCGCGCTGGTCGCGGACAGCGTTCCGCCTGAGCAGCGCGGCCAGGCGTATGGAATATTCGGGGCGTTTTTCAATACCGGTTTTCTGCTGGGCCCGGCGCTTGGTGGACTGCTGGCCACTACAGGATATGCCACCAGCTTCATAGGCGCGGTCATCTTCCGCCTGCTCGCGGCTGTTATTGTTATCACTATGATCCGAGTGCGCCCCCGCAGTGGGTCATCGGCAGAAGGGCAAGCTGTACGTATTCCCTTCCGCAAGCTCTTCACGCTGCCGTTGATCGCCGCGTACATCCTGGTATTTGGAGACTGGCTGTACGTTGGTTTCGATATTACGCTGGTGCCGCTCTGGATGCACGACCACCTGGGCGCGTCGGTCGCGATCATCGGTTTTTCCTACATGGCCTGGTCGATACCCAACGTTATTTTGACGCCTTTCACCGGGCGGGTAGCCGACCGCGTGCGCCGTTCGCTACTGGTACTGATCTTCGGGCTGGCCCAGGTACCGCTCTATGTTGTCTATGGCCTCGCCAATACCTTTATGATCATCCTGATCCTGTTCGTCGTCCATGGCATCGTCTATTCAATGGTGCAACCGGCGGTGGATGCGCATCTTGCCGCCTCATCGGGCGCTGAGGCACGCGGCAGGGTACAGGGGATGTATTACGCCTTCGGGCTGTTCGGTGGCTTCATTGGCTCCAACGGGTTCAGCCTGCTGTATGGAGTAAACTTCCGCCTGCCACTTTTCGCGATAGGCACCGCGTTCGGCATCTGCGTCCTTATCGGTGCTACCTTGATGCGCGTCTCCGAGAATCGCGGGCTGGTCGCCGGTCCGGGGAAGCAATACGAGGAACTGGAACAGCGCATTCCAGGCTCGCTTGCCGAAGAGGTGAATATCGGCTTCCCGGAGGACAGCTAGCAGGTCATGCGCCTATGCTCTCCGAGGCGACCTGGGCGAAGTTGAGCGCCGCTACAAGCGAAACGCCGCCGATACTATTGCCGGCAAATCCTTTTCACGCGACTCACTCTTCACAAACATCTCCTCTAATGATATTGCCTGCTGATTATTGCTCTTCTCATCACGTCGATGGGATGCAAAAGTGATACAAACTTTGACAGAAATACATGGGGTTAGCTCATTACCCAGGCAGAGCTTGCTAAACGGCTTGGTGTTTCGCAAGCGCAGGTGGCGCGTATGGAGAAGCGAGGCTATGATGCCTATACCCTCAACAGTTTGCGCCGCTATGTGAAAGCATTGGGCGAGGGATTTGAGCTTGAAGTTGCAGTGCGTGAGCCTTCTCGCCCCAGGTCTTGATAGGAAAAAGGCCTTTCGCTGCTTTTTTAGAACGCATTACCGCAGTCTCCCACTGTCATTCCTGTGAGGAGGGTCGAGCCAGAACGCGAGGCCTATCCATAATGATTTAGTGAGGCGGAAGAAGATGAACGGCAGGATCACCGGCAAGGGTGAGATAGCAATGAAGATGGGTATGGCCGGAACGCCGGGAGTCAGGGCAGCCCATACCGCGACGGGAATAACGACCGCCGTCACTATCAACTCGCTGACGACCAGGTTGATGGCGATTGCGCCCGTGTAGAAGCCCTCTTCGCGTTCAAACACAAAGTTGCACACCTGGCAGCGTTCGTATGATGCAAACCAGCGCCTAAATATTTTCCCCTTGCCACACCTGGGGCAGCGCAGGAGCAGCGCCCTCTGCAAAATTGTCCAGAACCCAACCGTTGTCAAATTCAAGCTTTTTCCCTGGCGAATAGTTGTCTTTCGTTCACTTGCACTAAAGTATATCACGCGCAAGTCTGCGAGAAGCATACACGAGGACTCATTGCGTTGTTAAGATTGCCCTTGCCTGTGTTACAATGAATGTATTGTCAGTCCTTTGCCAGCAATTTGAGCATTTTGCTACCACGAAAGGGGTTGCTATGGATTTCTCCCTCACCGAAGAACAGAAAATGGTACAGCAAACAGTACGACGGTTTGTTGAGCGCGAACTGATGCCCCTCGAAAAGGAGGTGCTGCAAAATGAAGGAAAATACCCCAACGGCATTGAGCCGGGACGCTATCATTCACTACAAATGAAGGCTAAAGAGATGGGTTTCTGGGGTATCAATACGCCTGAAGAATACGGCGGCGCCAACCTGGGCGCGGTCATGACGGCGTTGATCATGATGGAAACCGGCAAAACCCTGGTTCCTTTCGCCTTTGGGGGCAGCGCCGATAATATCCTTTATCATGGCAACGCGCAGCAGAAGGAAGAATATCTCATTCCCACCATCGAGGGGAAACGCAAGTCATGCTTCGCGCTGACCGAGCCAGGCGCGGGTTCCGATCCCTCGGCCATCCGCACCACCGCCGTTAAGGATGGCAACCACTGGGTCATCAATGGACAGAAAGTATTTATCACCGGCGGCAACGAGGCCGATTTCGCGATGGTCTTCGCCGTCACGGACCGCAACAAGCCCCCACAGAAAGGTGGCGTTACCTGCTTCCTGGTGGATCGCTCAATGGGCTGGACATCGCGCCCCGTACCGACCATGGGTGGCTGGTCGCCGGCGGAACTGTTTTTCGAGGATGTGCGCGTGCCGGAAGATCACGTGTTAGGAGAAGTAGGCTACGGTTTCTCACTGGGTATGCAGTGGATCGGCCAGGGGCGATGGCTGATTGCCTCGCGCTGTGTCGGCACAGCCGAGCGCCTGCTACAGATGGCAATCGATTACGCCCGGCAGCGCGTGACCTTCGGCCAGCCGATTGCCGACCGCCAGGCCATCCAGTGGATGATCGCCGATTCCGCCGTCGAAATCGAGGCGACCAGGTGGCTGGCGCTGCACGCGGCCTGGAAAGTCGACCAGGGCCTGGATAACCGCCACGAGGCCAGCATGGCAAAACTGTACGGCTCCAATATGGCGAACCGCGTGGTAGATCGCGTGATGCAGATTCACGGCGGTATGGGCTATACCCGCGAGATGCCCATTGAACGCTGGTACCGCGACCTGCGTGTTACGCGTATCTACGAGGGCACGGACGAGATCCAGCATTTCATCATCGCGCGCGATTTGCTCAAGGGATACGTGAAGCTGGGGGCCTGGGAGTAGGGAGGATTATTCAAAAATTGCCCAGGCAAGTTCGAGGCCGCCGGCGGCCTCGAACTTGCCTGGGCAATTTTTGAATAATCCTGATTTGTGTGCCCCTTGCCTGTTTTATTCTAAAGGTGTATAAATGATAGTGGCAATTCCCATAAATAACCTGATGTGAGGTATGGTAGTTCGCGAAGGAGGTTTATCTGATGGCAGCCGTGACGATGCGCCAGCGCGCATACAGGATCAGTTATTTCGTTACCGTTCAGCTCATTGCCCTGGTTGGTTGGATTATTGTGCAATCATTCTTCTCCCTTTCCCCGCTTGGTCACAACATCCCTTTTGCCGTTACCATCGTTATCGAAACAATCTGGTGGATCGCAACGCTTGTTATTATGTTTGTACTTTTCCGGCGAGAATATCAAGGATTCGTCCAGGCTGTGCTTGATCTGGAGGAGGCGAATAAGAGGTTGAGGGAGACAACGAACACGATCTTCCAGGAGTTGAGGAATCAGGGCGCCCAGGAAGAGTGAGCAATGCGAAGGGAGAAAGTAAGCAGGGCATCCTTTCGTGATCGCCCTGCTTACTTTATTTCTCATGCATTTGCCCTTGATATGTTCAGGTCTGGCCACCATACTTTCCCAGAGAGAAGCGGCAGGAACTGGTCCTTTTCCCGACTTCCTGCTGGGGATTGAAACTATGGATTAAACCGGCCGAGCTGGCGGCGAACTTCCGCCATATCGTAATAGAGCGATTCGCGTGTGATCTTGCCATTCTCTCGAACGACAACTGTGACGCCCTGGATGGAGAAAGAACGCCCTGAGGCCGGAAGGCCTGGGAAGTCGCCTGAGTGCGTGCCGGTCGCGATCCACTCGACACTCACCTGGTTACCATGCACAACGCGGTTCACAACCTGAATCTGTAAATCGGGAATGGCGGCCATGCCGGTACCCTTGCGGGCCATGATGGCGGCGCGACCGACAAATGGTTGCGGATACATACTATCTTCCACGATAGCATTTTCGTGGTAGTCATTCTGCAAAGCGCCTGTATTGCCGCTGGTTTGATTTTGAAGGTGCTGGTCATGCAGCTGCAGGTGATCGGTTCCATCTTCTATCACGGGCGCGCTGGTGATTGGCCCTGAGGCAGTTGGAATAGACGCGACCGCGGCTATCGCTCCAATGCCCGCGGCAGTGATGCCCATATGCGCCAGCTTCTTCATGAACTGGCGGCGCGGCATTTTCCCCGCTCGCACTTCGTCTACCATCTGGGGGATGGTGTATTCTTCTTCTCGCATATTTTCTCCTTGCAATATGGCTACATATGACTTTACGTCTCTTGCCATCTCAGGAGAACAATAGCATAGTTCTGGCAGGCTTTCGTCATAGACAGGTTAAGGATATGTGACGATTTTAGAGGATCGGTTATGGTTTATTAACCGGACTCTATCAAAACGACTTGACAAACGTCCACATTGTGCTATATTTCCAGTACGTTATGAATTCGCATTTCGTTTTGAAATTGTTGTTCATCCAGGGAAATCAGCAAAGAGGATGATGTATGAGCGCATTCAAAAGCAACGATGACATCGATGCCATTCCAGTTCTGCCTGATGATGTACCTGTTGAGATGCCCCAACTGCCACCGAGAATGACGATTGAGACTGTACAGCAATTCAAGGCTTTCGGCGACCCCACGCGCAGGCGTATTCTGGGTATTATCCAGAACTCGCCGGCCACGGCCAAGCAGATCGCCGAGCGGCTGGGAGCGACACCCGGCGCTATCGGCCATCACCTGCACGTGCTTGAGGCAGCAGGATTGGCGAAAGTGGTTGCCAGGAGGCTCACACGTGGCATCGTCGCGAATTACTACACGCGCACGGCCCGTATCTTTGACTTTCACCTCTCACGGGATATGGCCGGAGAATCCCCTGGCCTCGATATATTCACCAATGTTCGTAACGAGCTGATCGAAGCCATAGATAGCGGCGAGGAAGATCCTTTGCTTTATGATGGATTCCCGCGTGTCCGGCTCTCGCCCAAACGCGCAAGCTATTATCAAGAGCGGCTCGAAGCGCTGGTCGAGGATATTTTGCACGAAAAGCCCGACCCTGACGGCAAGGTTTATAGTATCTTCGTTGCTATGTTTATAGCGCCTCCTTACCTGCAAGGACCGGCTACATTTACACCTGCTGCACCGGAATTTACGTTGTCTGACGAAAACGAGTGACCTGTAAAGGAGACCTCAATGGCAACCAACAATCACGGCTTTCCCCAGCCCGCCCGGCGCCTGAGTAGCGATTTCTGGAAATACTGGACGGGGCAGACGATCTCGAATCTGGGTAGTTCGGTTACCCTCTTCGCGCTACCCTTGCTGGTCTTCAAAATCACCGGCTCGGCGCTCAATCTTGGCATTACGACCGCCGCCGAATTTTTGCCCTACCTGCTCTTCGGGCTGATCCTTGGCGCGTGGACGGACCGCGTAGACCGCAAGCGCATGATGATCGCGGTCGATGTCGGGCGCGCGCTGATCATCGCATCGATTCCCGCCATGGCCATCGCGGGCCTGCTTACCGTGTGGTGGATATACATCGTGGGATTTGTGCAGTCGACGCTCACCATCTGCTTCGAGGCCGGGCAATTTGCCGCAATACCGGGGCTGGTCAATCAAGATGACCTGGTGACGGCGAACGGGCGCATCCAGGCCAGCTATTCCGCCGCGCAGGTAATCGGGCCATTGCTGGCCGGCCTGCTGGTGACGGTGATGCCGCTGGCGATGCTCATGGCTGTTGATGCCTTCTCGTTTCTGGTTTCATCCTTTTCGCTGGCATTGATACGTGCCAGCTTCAATACCGGCGCGAAACGCGCATCCGCCAGCATTGGCCGCGACGTTATCGAGGGGTTGCGTTACGTCCTGGGCCATCCCGTCTTGCGCAATATCTCGCTGATGATGGCAATGGTCAACTTCGTAAGCGTAACAACCGGTGCTCAACTCGTGCTATTCGCCCGGCATCAATTGCAGGCCGGTGATGTCCAGATAAGCCTGTTGTACTCAGCATCGAGCATCGGAGTTGTGGTTCTCTCGTTATCGGCGGGATTGTTGCGCAAGCGCTGGTCGTTCAGTACCGTTGCGTTGGGCGCGTTGATGACCGAGGGGTTGCTGACAATCGTGTTCTCGCAGATGCGCTGGTACTGGCTCGCCTTGCCACTATGGGCATTGATGAGTGGGCTGGGCATCCTCTTCAATATCAATACGAGTAGCCTGCGGCAGGCTATTGTGCCGAACCACATGCTGGGGCGCGTGATAAGCATTGCCAGCGTACTGGCCTGGTCGGCTATCCCACTGGGTAGTATTGCCGGAGGCTACGCGATTACTTTGACAAACAATGTAGCGCTGGTCTATGCGGTCATTGGGATACTCGTCTTCCTTATTCCCTTTTCGTTCTCTTTCACCCCGCTCGGCCATGCCCAACGTTATATTTCTGCGCACAACCCCGCGACTCAGGCAGAAACGGAGACTGCTGTTAATGCATCCGCTCCCGAACCAACAGATGGTACCTATTCATCAGATACATCTCCTGCATGAGGCCGGGATAGAGCGCTCTTCTTCACCGGCCTCTACTCAAGTACTCGTTCGTATGTATAAAAAATTGTTCCATCCCACTCGTACTCCGCGCCGGTGAACGCGTCGCGCACCATGATCAGATCGGGGACGTTGGCCTGGACGGCATCCAGGTTCATTTCACTAATTCTGTCCCGTAGGGCATAGGCAATCAGGCTGATCGATTCGGTAGTGCCGTCGATGTAGCCGATGAACAGGTTTTTGCCCTGCCGCCCCTCACGTGGCTGGGCAATCGCCAGACCATCCAGGCGGTCCCAGCGACGCAAAAGATAGACGTTGTGCGCGGCTATTTTTGCCTCCAGCATTTCCTGGGTGATGCTATAGGCTGTGAAGCCTTCGTAATAGAGGCCGCCCACGGCAGGAAAGATATTCGAGACGTTGAGATAGTCGATAATGTCGTTGAGATCGGCAGCGGTTGCCACGGTTGGCATCTCCTGTTCGTACTGCCTTTTAGCGGATGCCGGAATAGGCATTGCTTTATATGGCGCATAAGCTCCTACCTGGCGCATGTAGCTGCGTTCGAGCAGGCGGATGGAGTTGGTATTGGTTGATTCGGTAATCAGCCGCGCTACCTTCGCGCCGCGCCGCATGGCCTCCGCAATTATCTCAGTATTGAGTGCCGCTGCCACCCCTTGCCTGCGATATGCCGGGTCGACGCGCATCCCCTCGAGCCATGCTTCCGTGGCAGTGAGCATACGCATATGTTCTATACCAACCGGCTTGCCATCAATGAGCGCGACAAGCAGTATGCCATTGGGATCGTGTAACCATTCATCCCACACGTATTCAATATAGTCGCCCCACTCCCAGGTGTGAGCACAAAACGCGAGTATGGCATTACGATCTTCGGGTCGAGCCGGCCGGATTTCAATTTGAGGCATGTTGCATTGACTCCTTCTTAGTCTCGTCTACCTAAAAGTCTAACGAGAAATCGGTTATTCGTCAAATGGAAACGGTATGCTCAACAAAAACGTGTTTATAATATCCAAAAGGATATGCTGAAGAGGGTTGAGTAAACAGGCAGGGAACCAGTATGGCACAAAAACAGAAAAAAGAAGACTCTATGGAGGAACTTCCTGCAGGCACGCGCCTCGGAAATGAAGTAGGATCCGTAATCAGCGAAGCGGAAAAAGAGGTAAGTGGGTCGCGTAGAAGCTGGTACGAGAGCGTCAGGTGGGGACGAATACTGATTACCGCTGATGCCATCCTGCTTGCGCTCTTCGCGCTGCTGGCATGGTGGGTACACATACATCCAATACTGGCCATCGATGTGACGATTACGCGTGAGTTCCAGGAAAATCAATCTCCCTGGCTGAGTACGATGATGATCGCTGTAAGCTATCCCGGCAATACACTGCCCTTGCAGATCGGCCTGATTGCGCTGGCCGCGGCCTTATTCGCTCTTGTACGCCTGTACCTGGAAGCCGTGACCGTGATCGTGGTCTCAGCGGTCAGCGCCATTTTAAACTTCTCGATCAAGTTGCTGGTAGACCGTCCGCGTCCAAATTCGCACCTGATTGATGTGATCCAGCACGCGAATGGGCTGAGCTTTCCCAGCGGTCATGTGATGTCCTATGTCGCTTTCTGGGGCCTGCTTTTCTCGCTGATGATTATTCTCTTTAAAGGCAATCACTGGTGGCGTATTGCGTTGCTGATCATTTCGGGGCTGTTCGTGGTGCTGGTTGGTCCATCGCGCATCTACCTTGGCGATCACTGGGCATCGGATGTCCTGGGGGCCTACATATTTGGCGGTGTCTGGCTCTGTATTGCGCTCTTGATCTACTTTAAGCTAAATGAAAAAGGTGTACTGGTATCGAAGAAGCGGGGTAGATTTTTGCGGAAGTATATGCGACAAAGCAAGTAGCTTCTGGAACTGGCCACGGGCCGGTGATGAGTTTTCACAAGCAAGATCGATAATCAGTGAGTCGTGTCATTCTGAGCGCAGCGAAGAATCTCCATCCGCCAGTGCCAGGATTCTTCCCCATTCGCTCCGCTCAGGGCTTGCGGCTTCTGCGCTCAGAATGACACGAGCTAATCCCGGTTCTGGTCGTGAAAGTTCATAATCGGCCCCTACAGGGGTGACGGTGAAAGGCGGGCAACGAGACAGGGCCGATCAATCATGGGCATGGTGGCATAGGGCGCGGTATAGGCCAGCGCGCGGTGAAAGGCGGGCAACGAGATAGGGCCGATCAATCGGCGGTGTGTACGATCAATCGGCCCCTACGAAGAGAACACGTGCATAGATGGGCCGAGAGCGGTCCATCTATGACTTACACTTAGTATGTCTCTTCCTGAGAAGGCTCGCCCTGAGAGGATTCCCAGGCAGATGTGGCCTCATCCTCGTGCTGCTCCTCGGGCATGGGAGGAGAGCTTTCATACTCACTCTCCATAGAGGTTGAAGTATCTGATTCCTCCGTTGAGGATGCAGTTTCATCCTCGTGCTGCTCCTGCGGCATGGGATAAGAATTTTCTGGTTCGCCATCAGTAGAAAGAGATGAATTTGACGATTCCGTTGAATCGCTGGCAGACGGCTGTGTGCCCGTTGCCTGATCTTCAGGGAGGATGTCGGCACGTCCTTCCGCTGGGGGTAAGGACACTTCCTGGTCGGTTGGAATGGGGGTATCGACGCTGCTGGCAGGCTCGGTGGCTCCTCCTGCGCTCCCTTCGCTCATAACATGGGTCTGTGTGCCCAGAAGGTCTGCCGCAGTTGCCGGCATGGCAGTAGCAGTTGTTGTCTGTTCATTGGCACCTTGCCCTGATTGTCCATTTAGCCCATACTGCGAACTGCTGTCCTGTGCTTGATCATGTGCCGATGAAGCGCGCACGTCCGACAATTTGTTTTCTAGAGAGTGTAGCCGGGCAGTGCGAGCATCTAGACGTTCCTTCGCTCTGGCTAATTTCCGCTGCGCCTTCTCGATGCTGGCTTTCGCCTTCTCTATGGCCAGCATGACTTTCGCCTCGCGTTTGGCCTGCTTCTTGCGATCTTTTTGCCGCCCACGCTCCTGATCGCTGGATGTTTGATCCTGGTTGATTGTTTTTGCCATCTTTCACCTCAAATTCTTTTTTTGCTGAGCAGGACAGGGCAAGCCGCTGTCCCTACTAACGATTCAGGATAGGTTTCAAATAAAGACACGTTCTAGCATGGAATCTGGTCTCAGCAATGCGGAGCAGACGTGCCGTCTGCTGCCAGATAACACTATACCACAAAGGACAAGGACAGGAACTACCCGCTGTCCCTACAGAGGGACTTTCGTGAGGACAGGAACGAGCCGGGGGCCGATCAATCGGCCCCACAGAATTTTGAAGACGCAAAACAAGAGGTTTTTGGGAAGTTGAGAGAGAAGGAGCGGGGGCACTGGTATTAGCCATTAGGGGTCTCCAGAGCTGCAACCGAGCAACCGAGGGGTGATTGTTGTTTGCAGCGCTCTGATTGCTCGCAAATCCAACCAGAGGGAGTGTAGGTAGGTTGCCCCCGCCAAAAAGGAATATACCATAGTTTTTGGAATATGTCTATAGACTTTTTGGAAAAAGTACTTTTGGGTATGAATCCGGCGCATGGCGCATAATGGAACACCAAGATATAGAACGAAAAGCGCAAGCCGGATGCAGAACTCGCATCCGGCTTGCGCTTTTCGTTCGTTAGCTCTTTATCTGTTTTCAGGTGATACGGGCGGCTCGATGGGTGGTGGCGGTGCGAGTTCCTGCGGCGTGACCTGCTCACCTGCGGTCGAGGGGACGGGAACGGCTCCTGTTTCCAGCATGATCTGTTGCAGCTGTTTGGCGTCAATCGTTTCGTGGCGGCGCAGTTCCTGCGCAATGCGATCAAGCGTCTGGCGATGGCTTGACAGGAGATCCAGCGCCTTTTTATAGCAAGAGCTGACGATGCGCTCGACCTCTTCATCCACAATTTCGGCGGTCATCTCACTATAATCGCTGGGCGCGCCGGTATCGCCACCTCCTAAAAATGGGCTTTGCCGCTCGCTGAAGGAAACGGTTCCTACGCGCTCGCTCATGCCCCAGCGAATGACCATCTGGCGCGCGATGAGCGTGACCTTTTGTAGATCGTTCTCCGCTCCCGTGGTGATACGACCGATTGCGACCTGTTCTGCCGCCCGGCCACCCAACGCGGTCACTATTTGTGTCAGCAGGTACTCTTTGGAGTAGTTGTAGCGATCATCGAGCGGCGTGGACATGGTGACGCCCAATGCCTGGCCGCGCGGCACAATCGTCACCTTCGTCACCGGGTCGGCGTTTTCTGAAAGCAAAGCGGTGAGCGCGTGGCCACCTTCGTGATAGGCGATGACATTCAAATCTTCGTCGCTCAGCACGAGCGGGCGTTCAGCGCCAAGAATAATTTTGTCAAGAGCTTCATCAAAGCAGCGCTGGGTGACGCGATCAAGGTTGCGGCGCGCGGCCAGCAGCGCTGCTTCATTGACGAGGTTTGCCAGGTCTGCACCGACCATACCGGGTGTAGCGCGCGCTATTCTGACCAGGTCAACATCGGGCGCCAGCGGCACACTACGAGCATGAATTTTCAGGATCGCCAGTCGCCCATTCCAATCAGGTCGATCAACCGTGACACGCCGGTCGAAGCGGCCTGGACGGAGCAGCGCTATGTCAAGTCCATCCGGTCGGTTCGTCGCGCCTATCACAACAACTGCCTGGCGCGTATCGAAACCGTCCATCTCTACCAGCAACTGGTTGAGGGTTTGCTCGCGCTCATCGTTGGTGTTGATGCTTGCGCCGCGCTGCCGTCCTACGGCGTCGATCTCGTCAATGAAGATGATACTGGGGGCGGCCTTCTTTGCCTGATCGAAGAGGTCACGCACGCGACTTGCGCCGACACCGACCAGCACCTCTACAAATTCTGAGCCTGACATGGAGAAGAAAGGCACGCCTGCCTCGCCTGCTACGGCGCGCGCAAGCAACGTCTTACCGGTTCCCGGAGGGCCTACCAGAAGCACGCCACGTGGAATCTTGCCACCTAATCGCTGGAATTTATTGGGCGTCTTGAGAAATTCTACAACTTCCTGCAAATCGTATTTCGCCTCATCTACTCCGGCAACATCGGCAAAGGTCGTGCTGGGGCGATCCTCCAGAATGAGCTTGGCGCGGCTCTTGCCGAAGCTGAATATGCCCTGCTGCCCTTGCGTGGCCCGGCGACTGATGAAGATGAAAAGGCCGATCAAGAAAATCCACGGCAGGAACGTAATCAATATGTTTAACCAGAAACCATTATCGCTCGGTGTCTGCGTGACAACCGTTGTCTGGGCGGCACACGTTGGTTTTTGCCTCAGTAGTGTCGGTGTCAGATTTGGGTCTCCGTTAGGAAGCTGCACGACATGGTAGGTCGAGAATGTGCCTTGAGAAGTGGCTACGGGCGTACAAAAATTTCCTGTGATATCGGTTGACCCGATAATAGTGGCGGATTTGATGTTGCCGGCGGAGATTTGATTATAGAAGTCGCTATATGTAAGCTCATCCGTGGTAGGAGTGCTTGAGCTGCTATTGGAACTCAGAAACTGGTACAGGTAGATGCCGAGCATCAGCACAACAATGATCAGTAACCAGCGATTGAGGGAAGACATGCCTCCATTACCGGGTTGCCGTCCATTAGAATTGGGACGCCCGCCAGGACCCATATTTGGACGTTGCTGATTTTGTTGTCGCTGCGGCGGCAAATTGTTATTATTTTGTAGCCAGAATTTACCGGCCGGTTCTTGTTTCATAAAAGGTACACCTTATTCTTTTTTTGTGGACCCTGACGTGTGCTGACGGTCGCAGTTGCTGAAAATAAGCAGATAACAACCATCTAACAATAATACTCTATTATATATTACGCACGGATGAAATGCACGGTTACGGCACAGCAAAGCCATACTGAACCATATCGTTATAGCGGCCTGGCCGTCAATTGTAAGACGAAAGATTGCGCGCTGTGCGGGTCAATCGACAAACGGTCGGCGGGACGATTGAGCGCGTCTTCGGTGCTAACGGTTGGCTCAAAGCAGACAAAATCGTGATCTGGTTTGTCCGGTGGCTCGGACCAGACCTGCATGTTGGACAGCGAATAGTTGCCATTCCGCGGCAATTCCGCGATGGTCAAAGTGCCCTTTCCTGGGAACTGGATATCGACATGATGTGGAAATGGGTAAGGATTATCCGGTACGTTTGTGACCCAATCGAAATCGCTGGCCTTAAATCCCGGCGGGCCATCGGTGATCAGTTGTGATTTCTGCTGCTGCTCAATGGCGAAGTACGGATGAAAGCCGGGCGCGATGGGCATAGTCTCGTCGCCGCGATTCTCCATCGTCACGGTGTAAGTAAGCGTCTGCTCGCCGGCCTGGATCGTGGCGGTAAAGGTGAACTCATAGGGGTAGCTCTCCCGGGTCGCGTCGCTGCTGCTCAACTGCATTGAAAGGGACGAGCTGTCCATGGAAGTAACCGTCCAGGGCAGCAGGCGACCGAAGCCGTGCATGGGCAACATAGTGCCTTTTTCCTTGAAAATACCATCCTTCAAACGCGAGAAATTGGGGATCATCAGGGGCAGGCCCCATCTTTTCACGTTGCCGGTCTCCTGTGGTCGATACAGCACCTGCCAGGAACCGACCTGGAAATGCGAGACCAGGCAAATATCGCTAATCACGCCAATGGTTGTATCGCCACGCGTGAGGACTTTTTCGCGTGGGGTTGGGAAATTCATAAAGTCGGCCATTCGCTTCTCCATAAAGCTAATAAGAAAATATGTTGTTGATAGCATTCTATTAGAGGTGGGGGAAGAACTGCAAGCCTGATCCCCAACCATAATGCCTACAGCTATTGCGTTTTGTCGCTTGTACGCTTATACTTGATCTTGATACTATGTGCCTTTAAATGGCATGGAGAGAGAAAATCGTTGCATACACCTCAGCCAGTATGCGTGTGAGATGGTGAAATTATGGGTATGGAGGACACTTCGGAGCAGAGGACATCCGAAACACACGGCGAACTGGAAAGGGAGGAACAGCAATCAGTGCAAGGTAATGTCGCAATCAAGGGTACGCGCAATGGCCTGCTTTTGACCCTGGAACCTGGAACTCCTTTTGGCGAATTGCTCAACGCGCTGGCCGAGCGGTTGGCCGAGGCTCCCGGCTTTTTCCGCGGCGCTTCGCTGGCCCTTGATACCAGTCGCCGGTCTCTCCACGGCAGCGAGCGAACGCAGCTTGAGGCCTTACTTGCCCATTATCAAATGTCGGTCATGCCACTGGAAACAGCAACGGCACAGCGCAAGGATGCCGCACCGGCGGTTCTTCATCCCGCCAATACCTCTCCCTTGACCCAGGCACCAGGCGACAGGATGCAACTCCCGGCACAACGAGATCCGCGCGAATCGGATGATACGCTGTTCTTACGCCGCACGGTGCGTTCGGGCCAGGCCATTCATCATGGCAGCAATGTCGTTGTCCTCGGTGATGTCAATCCCGGCGCGGAAATCATAGCCGGTGGGGATATCATCGTCTGGGGAGTTCTGCGCGGCATGGTGCATGCAGGCTATCCCGATAACACGAAAGCTGTCGTTTGCTCCCTCTTGCTGGCCCCCGTGCAGTTGCGTATCGCGCATTTGCTCTCGCGGCCACCAGACGGGGTCGAAGTACAGCCACGGCCAGAGGTTGCCTCTATCCGCGATGGACAGATCGTCGTTGAGGCGTGGATCAGTGGCCGCCCATCACGAAAATAGCACGAGAAGAGTTCTTATTACTAAAGGTAGAAGCTTTTCTGGCCCTGCCGATTTTATAGACAACTCGTAAAGCAGTTATTTGAACAGTTGCTAATGGAGCGTGCGTATGGATAGTCGGGTGATTACCATCACTTCGGGGAAGGGCGGTGTTGGCAAAACCACAACCACGGCGAACCTGGGCACAGCCCTGGCGCTGCAGGGGAAAAAGGTCGCTGTTGTCGATTCCGATATTGGCTTGCGTAACCTTGATGCCGTTCTTGGATTGGAGAACCGCATCGTCTATGATCTCGTCGATGTCGTAGAGGGCCAGTGCCGTTTACGGCAGGCATTGATTAAAGATAAGCGCGTGCCGGAACTCTATCTCCTTCCTGCCGCCCAGACACGTGATAAGAATGCCATAAATAGCGTGCAGATGGAACAGCTTTGCCAGCAATTGCGCGCGGAGTTCGACTTCGTGGTGATCGATTCGCCCGCCGGCATCGAGCAGGGATTTCGCAATGCGATTGTGGGCGCGGACGAGATCATTATTGTCGCCAATCCTGAGATGGCCTCGGTGCGTGACGCCGACCGCATTATTGGACTGGTGGAGGCCGCAGGCAAGCCGGAGCCACGCCTGATTCTCAACCGCCTGCGTCCCGAAATGGTCAAGCGTGGCGATATGCTGGACGTGGCGGACGTACTGGAAGTCCTGGGCATCGATCTGCTGGGCATCGTTCCAGAAGATGAGATGATTATTATCGCAACGAATAAGGGTGAGCCTGTCGTTTACGAGAAGCGCTCCCGTGCCGGGCGTGCCTACCTCAGCGCGGCACAACGCATTCTAGGCGAAGAGGTTCCCCTGGATGAAGTTGTTGAAACACCGTCCCTTATGGAACGTTTGAGGCGTTTGATGGGATTTGGTCCTGCATTAGCCGAAAAGCGTGTACGTTGATAGCCATCCGATAAAGGGGACAGATTATGGGTGTGTTTGGCTTTATGACCGGTCGCAAGAAGCCGACTCCAAGCGAGCAAGCCAAGGAGCGCTTGAAGGTTGTTCTGGTGCATGATCGTATCAAGGTGAACCCGGAATTGCTCGAACTGATCAAGGCCGACCTGCTTACGGCCATTTCGCGGCGCCTTGAAATAGATGAGCAGCATGTACAGATCAACATGGCGCGCGAGGATCGCTGGGATAAACTGCACGCAGAGATACCCGTCAAGCGCCAGAAAATCTCTTTCGAATGGGACCCTCCCTCATATACTCCTGCCTCTAATGCCCTGCGTGGCAACAAGATTCGGGTAGAAGTCGAACGCATCGAGGATGAATAAGATGGGGACAGGCCCAGGGTTCCGTCCCTATAGTGGCCTGTCAGTTGCCATCAGGAAACCCACCACGATGCAAGACCATGGGGTAGTGCGGTAGTGTTTCAGGCTTGCTGATTGACGCTCGCCAGCCGTCAGGATAAGGTTCTAATCCCTTGAACAAGGGCGATTGTTGCGCAGTGGGATCGCCGACCAGTCGCTCAAGAGCTTCGCGTAGATTATGAATAGTGGCCTCGCCGCCCAACGACCTTCGATAACTTCGAGCAACCGATGGTACCCCTCCTGAGCCTTTTGCCCTTTAGCAGTAAGACGAGCTACTTTGAAGCGACTGCCGAGCGGGTCTGGCTCGACTACGGCAAAGTGTCCTTTCTCAAGTATGCCCATTGCCATGCTAAGCTCCTCCTTTGACTAGCAAAGCCTTTGTTGTTACCAAGCGATCTACAGTATAGATAATCCTATATCTATTGATTCATAGGTTAAGAACCCTGCAATAAAACACACCATTTCTCAACTGAACCTCCATGATCTCATAACCAGAACCGTGTCCGCTTTCAGTACAATACAACTAGAACCCTCGCAATGATGAGGAGTGGGTAATGTGGTGGAAGTGTTTCTCCAGGAGGTGTCTTGCTTGAGTGAGGACGAGGACAGGCCATCGTCCCTACAGCAATCGAAAGTTTCCGGTTGATATATTTCCTTTCGCGATAGTGAAGTGCTGGTGTGCGAACACGGGCAGGACTCAACGTGTGCCATGCGTTGTGTCCGGGTGTGGTGTTGGGATGCGGTGTGGTATGCCGGTGATGCATGGCTGCTGCGCAGCGTATGCGTGGGCGTGGGATGGGGTGGTCTGGTGGTGTAGAGGGCCTCGCTTACCTGCGTAGCGTTGTTGGGATGTGGTGGACGTGTGTTGCACGCCATGCACTGAAGTGCAGCTGGTTCTATGCGCCAGCACTTCAGTGTCGCGAGAGGAAATTTTTCCCGCATATGACCTTCGGGTAATTCCGTTGACCCCTCACTGTGGGCTGTGTATGATACAAGTTGAAATAGCGTAGACAAATGCCGTGCCGGCAGAGGTATCCATAACAGACCAGGAGGCAGGTTACCATGAGTGAGCAGCAGATTCAAAAGGTGCGCGTACAAAGACTGGCCCATATTGGGCTGTGGGCAAACGATGTGGCAGCACAAACGCGATTTTATCGCCAGGTGCTGGGTTTCAATCTACGCGCCACCGAAGTTATTTCGCCGGAGCAGGACATAGAAATTGAGGAGGCGAATACTTACCTGGCCCTGGGCGACGAACATCATTGCCTGGCCCTCTTCAGTGATACGCGCGCATCAAGCGGCAATGGGCGGCTACCGCTCCAGCAATCACGTTTGCATCACATGGCTTTTGAGGTAGACACTGATGCTGAACTGGCCGCTCTCGCTGCTCGCCTCAAACAGTCCGGTATCGAACTCTCGTTGCAGGCGCGTGATGGCGACCCGGAAATGGGCGATACGTTATGGTTCAACGACCCCGATGGCAATCGCGTCGAAATTTCGGTCACGCCTGATGACTCGCTGACCCTGTCTCCCATCAGCAACGAGGCGAGGCGCGCGCGTCTCCATCCATATGCCTTGCAGCACCTGGCGATCCGCACGACCCGTATGGAAACTATGGTTGAATTTTACACCGAGGCGCTGGGCTTTGATATCTCGGACTGGTTATTGCGAGAAGCCGTCTGGCTGCGCTGCAACAATGATCACCATACCCTGGTGCTTCTACAGGGCAAACCGGATATTGATCATATCGGTTACAGCATACCCAGTGGATCAGATCTATTGGTATGGGCCGACTATCTGAGCCGCCAGCAAACTCCAATCTTGTGGGGGCCTGGTCGTCACGGCGCGGGCAACGACCTGTTCCTGCGTTTCGCCGATACCGAAGGCGTTCACATCGAGCTTTCCGCCGAACTGCAACAATATTATGACCGCGATGTAACGACTCCACCGCGCATCTGGCATTCGCGTCCGACCGCGCTCAACCTGTGGGGCGTGATGCCCTCCTGGCTACATGAAGAGGTGCGTGTGTGAGAAGCGCTTTCAGAAAAGAAATAAGAAACGCGGCCAGAGTCACATAACCCTGGCCGCGTTTTGTAGCGCCTTGTATGATTTCAATTCCTCACGAGGGAAATCTACCACGTAGTCGACTATCACCACCGGCTGTTCATCTCACGGGGAAAATCTGCCAGGTGTACGATCGATGTAGCATCGGCCCCGCAGCTATCGCAGGTGGTAGGCACGGCACCCGTATGAATCATGCCGCATACTTCGCATACCCAGCGGTAAGCGGCGATTTTCTGTTTCTGGGTGAGTAACTTTACTGCTGCCTGCACAGTCGCGTCATCGCCAGTTTCAACGACATTGTTGGTTTTTGTTCTCTGTGCAATCATAGAAGTCTCCTCTTTATTTATAGGACAGGCACCAGGCGCTGTCCCTATTGGGTCTGTATAAATTAAGTCTACCAGCCCTCTCATGCTCCTGTCCATGAATTTGGATAGGCGTTACAAATACTATCTATAACTAAAAGGTTATACATAAAGAAAAGCCTGGGCGGGCCAGCATTGCCGGCCCGCCCAGGCTTTTCTTTATGTATAACCGAAATACCTGCTATTCGGATTGGATGGGGCGCCAGGGACGCCTCTGCCCATTCGCGGGCTGTTGCTCAGGGGCCTGCCCGTTTGTTTGCTGCCTATAGGGTGCGACGGTGTATGGTGAGAATGGGGATGCCTGAGGCTGTTGAGACGCGGCGGCTATAGGCCGCGGAGTCGCCGGCGCCAGAGCATTATACACAGGAGCACCTGCCAGCGCCGGGCCGGCAGGTTGAGCGCTGGCGGTCACCGTGCGGAAAGCGCCGCTAAGGGAGAACTGGTTATCCCGTCCGTTTTCGGGTGTGATGGTGACATTCGAAGCCGGAGCAAAGTAGTTCTGGTTGTCACGCAACTTGAAGGCTTCTACCGAGGAGAGGAGCTGTTCGGCCAGGCGTGCCAGTCGTTCGATGTTCTGTGCGGCCATACGTGTGCTGGCGCTGCTCTGCTCGGTTGATTCGGAGACGCCCTGCATAATTTGCACGACGACGCCGGAGGATTGCAACTGCTGCGTCGCCATCTGGTTGATGAGTTCGATTTCACGTGCCTGGCGTTCGACGACGCTGAAGATCGACTCCAATGCTGCGCCGGCTTCCTGCGCCAGGCGCGCTCCGGTGGACGTTTCGCGTTCGGTGTCGCGCATGGCGATGGCGGCGGCGGCGATATCGTCACCGACATTGCGTACAATGCGCCCAATCTGGCCGGCCTGGTCTTTAGCGCGTTCGGCCAGTCGCCGGATGTCGGCTGCGACGGCTCCAAAACCCTTACCGTTTTCGCCTGCCATAGCAGCCTGGATCGCGGCATCCAGGGCCAGGCGGTTCGTCTGGTGCGCGATGTTAGAAATGACTTCTACGATGTTGTTGATTTCACGCGAGTTCTCGCCCAGCGCCTGCACTTTAGTGGATGTTTCCTGCACGTTTTCGTTGATGCGGCCCATGCCTTCGATGGTCTGCCGCACGGATTGGCGGCCAGTTTGCGCGGTCTGGCGTGCTTCACGGGCGACATTATAAAGGACGCGTGCGCGTTCAGCGACCTGGCGGCTGGAGTCGGCCATGCGCTCCACTTCTACGGCGGCATCGGTGATACGCTGCAATTGCATGTCGTCGGTTTCCACCAGTTGCACCATGCGTTCGTAGGTCATAGTCGTAGAATTCTGTACCTCGCGCGCGACCATTTTCACGCGGATGATCAGGCTGCTGAGCTCTTCAACCATGTAATTGAAGGAGTCGGCCAGCACACCGAGGGCGTCAGCGGTGACTTCGGCCTGAACGCGCAGGTCGCCTTCACCGACGCCACTCACTTCGCTCACGAGCTTTTCGACCTGGGCCTGTAACAGGTCGCGCTGTGTTTGCGTCTCCTGGATCAGTCGCACGATGTTGTCCAGCATGCTATTCATAGAGGTAGCGACGAGGTAGATTTCGTCACCACCGCTGACATTCGCACGGGCGCTGGTATCTCCTTTGGCGATACGGTGAGTAAGGGATGCCAGCTGGCGCAGTGGTCGCGTGATGGTGAGGTTGACCAGGAAGCCGGCAGTGAGAATGACGAGCAAGGTGATCAGGAAGGCGATGGCGGTAGAAAGGATGACCGGTTGCGTCTCCGATGGGCCGACAGTGGTGACAGCCTTGCCCATAGCTACAGCGTCATTGACGACGCTTTGCCAGCTATTTTTGAGGTTGGTGAAGCTCAAATTCGCCTGGTACAGCACAGGATAGGCTTTCTGGTATGCGGTATTGAGTTGAGCCTGAGTAAAGGTTGTCTGGGCATCCAGTTTTTCCAGGAACTTTATTTCAGTCTCTTGAAAATTTTCATACTTCGGCCATTGGTTTTGTATGACGGCATTCAGCGCGCGCTGCTGGTCTGAAATAATAGTGGTGTTGGGCTGATCACTAAGGATGATACTGCGGATAATGCTCATATTGTCGGAGGTAGCCAGTTCATAGTTGCTTTGATAATCCTTCAAGGCCTGGTCAAACTGCAACTGGCGATCGTTGATTTCGCTGTCTACCAATGCGCCGGCAGCCCCAAGAGAGGCATCGGTGATGACGCCACTTTTGGTGGCGAAGATCTGATTTTCGCGCGATTTGAGGAGCGCGTTCATGGTTTCCAGGTTGGCCAGTTGTTCGGAGGCGATACTTTGGGCGTCGAAACTGGTGCTGACTGCCTGGCTGCGTGTGTTCAAGGCGCCGAGATAGTAGCTGCCAAGCAAGATAATGACGACGCCTGGTATGGCCGCCGAGAGAGCAAATGCCAGGAAGAGGCGGCGGAAGATAGACAAACGACTCAAAAAATTCAACATAGCGGGCTCCAATCCCTACTGAAAACGCAGAAGCCGATGAATTCTGCCCCTACACCATGCAGGAGACGACTATCCTTATCTGAAAATGGTGAAGATGCTCGTATAACACTCCCACGGTAGTGTACATTACTTGAGCAAGAAATGATACTTTTGGGCGGGGGAATGACCTGATTTTCCTAGTCGGCCTCGCGATGGCACGGCCAATCGGACGCCCGGGCTCACTTCCAACCCCTGTAAATAGTTCAGATATCTTAGAATCTCTCGCACACTTCTATGTAATCACCAGAACTAAAAGCATTGACAGGGCAAAAACAATATGCTACTTTTGTCTTAATCGCAAATGGTATGATAATCTTACCAATGGAGTCCCCTGGCACAACATGACATATATACCTGTGCATGCTCATAAAATTTATGAGCAAATAGCAATGCAAATAGAGCAGCGTATTCTCAGCGGTGAACTGCGTGAGGGAGATCGCTTGCCCACGGAGCGCGAGCTGGCGAACCAGTTCCAGGCCAGCCGCACTGCTGTGCGTGAGGCGATGAAAACACTGGCGCAGAAGGGGCTGGTAGACATGCGGCCTGGGCGTGGAACCATTGTTATTGATGGCACGTCGCAGGCAATGAGGCATTCGCTGGGCTTGATGATGCGGGTCGGGCAACCCAACAAAACAGTAGACCTGGTTGAAGTGCGCGAAATTCTGGAGCCGGAAATCGCGGCGCTGGCAGCGGCGCGGGCGCAACCGGAACAAATCCTTACGATGCAGGCAGCAGTAGAGGTGATGGATGTGAGTTTGAACGATGCCGATGCTTTTATCGCGGCCGATAACGATTTTCATCGCGCATTGGCAAAGGCCACACAGAACGAGCTTATCCTGGCGCTGCTGGATTCTGTCGTTGATCTGCTAAGCGCGCAGCGCAAGCAAATATTTGCTGTTGCCGGCGGTCCTGAGCGCGGGCAGGTTCATCACAAGCTCCTGCTGGCCGCGGTTATGCGCAAGGACCCGGAGGCCGCGCGCAAGGCAATGCAGGCCCACTTGAAACAGGTACGAGACGATGTAGTGGCCGGGACCAGGTTCATCGCGCCCCGGGCCGCGCATTCCCTGGAATAGTGACAGGGTTATACATTGGAGGTTATTTATGGCTAACCTTGGTTTTGTAGGGCTTGGTGCGATGGGCGGGCGTGTAGTCAAACGCCTGCTTGATGCCGGGCATACTGTGACGGGTTATAATCGCACGCGCGAGCGGGCGGAATGGCTGGTGGAGAGGGGCATGCGCTGGGCGGATACGCCGCGTATGGTGGCGGTGATGGCGGATGTGACGTTTACCATGGTGACGAATACTGCCGCGCTGCAAGCAGTGGTGGGCGGAGATGACGGCATCCTGGCCGGTTTAGGACCCGACAAGATTTATATCGATATGAGTACCGTCAGCCCATCCAAATCGCGCGAGCTGGCTGGACAGGTGGCGGCAAAAGGCGCTTCGATGCTGGATGCGCCGGTGTCGGGCAGCGTGATAACGCTGGAGCAGGGCCAGCTTTCGCTGATGGTGGGCGGTGATCTTGTTACGTTTGAGCGGGTGAGGCCGATTCTGCTGGATATTGGGCCGAAGGTGACGTATATCGGCGCGAATGGGCAGGCCGTGCTGATGAAGATCGCGGTGAACCTGAACCTGCAGGTTCAATTCCTGGCGCTGAGCGAGGGGATGCTGCTGGCGGAAAAAGGCGGCATTCCACGCGAGACGGCGCTGGAGGTGATGCTCAATTCGGTAATTGCCTCGCCTTCGCTGAAGTACCGCGCCCCATTCATCCTCGATATGCCTGAAGAGGCATGGTTCAATGTGAATATGATGCAGAAGGATTTACTGCTGGCGCTGGAGCTTGGGCGCGAGTTCGATGTGCCGTTGCCGACGGTGGCCGTGAGCAACGAATTTCTGACGGCTGCGCGGGCGATGGGACTGGCAGAGCATGATTTTGCGATTGTGTACAGGGCGCTGGCGCGCCTGGCGGGATTAGACAAGGAATAAGAGATGCCGCATTCTGACATATCCGGTGCGAACGGCGCGCCGGCTCAGGCAATGGTTGGGGATGAGCAGGCAACGGCATTGAGCCAGGAACACTGGCTGCAGATGTACGAGCAGATGCTGAAAATCCGTCTTTTTGAGGAGCATGTGAACGAGCTGTACAAAAGCGCGAAGATGCCGGGCCTGGCCCACCTGTACAGCGGTGAGGAGGCGGTGGCGGTGGGAGTGTGCGAGGCGCTGCGCCGCGACGACTATATCACGAGTACCCATCGCGGGCATGGTCACTGCCTGGCGAAGGGGGCGTCGGTGGATAAGATGTTCGCGGAGTTGTTGGGCAAGGAGGCGGGGTACTGTCGCGGCAAGGGTGGTTCGATGCATATCGCCGACCAGGATACAGGCAATTTAGGCGCGAATGCCATTGTGGGAGGTAGCACGGCGATGGCGACCGGGGCGGCGATGTCGAGCAAGATGCGCGGCAGCGAGCAGGTAGCAGTGTGTTTTTTTGGAGATGGAGCGCTTGGTCAGGGGCTGTTGTACGAGGCGATGAATATGGCAGCGCTATGGAAATTGCCGGTGATCTACGTGTGCGAGAACAACATGTATGGGGAATACACGCACTTTTCTGAGATGGTGGCGGGTGATATTAGCGCGCGGGCAAGGGCTTTCGGCATCTTGACTGTGGAAGTGAATGGGCAGGATGTGAGGGAGGTTTACGCGGCGGCAAAGAAGCTGGTTGAACGAGCCAGGCGCGGCGAGGGACCGGCTTTCTTGACCTGCAATACCTATCGCTATTATGGTCACCACGTGGGCGATGTTTCGCGCTCGTATTATCGCTCGAAAGAGGAGGAGCAAGATTGGAGGACGAATCGCGATCCGCTGACCTTGCTGAGCAGGTGGCTGTTGGAAGAACAGGGGGTTGACGCGGGGGTATTTAAAGAAATAGAGCAACGTGTAACTGCCGAAGTTGAGGCTGGCGAGCAATTTGCGCTGGATGCGCCATATCCAGAGCCGGGAGAGGTGACCGAAGATGTCTACGCTTAATAATCCGAGTGGGGAGGCTTTTGCGCCTGTTGCGGGATCCCAGGGAGGCCCGACCGGTGCCGGTCGGGGCCGATTGATCGCGCCCACCGCCGATGTATCGGCCCATGCGCCCGCCGCCAATGGACCGGCCAGGACGCGTGAGATTACGCTTGCGCAGGCCATACGCGAGGCGCTGGCCGAGGAGATGCGCCGCGATCCGACTGTATTCATTATCGGTGAGGACGTGGCCGAGGCAGGGACGCCATTTAAGGTGCTTGCCGGATTGGTGGAGGAATTTGGGCCGGGGCGCGTGATCGATTCGCCGATTTCGGAGGCGGGCATTACGGGCCTGGGAGTGGGTGGCGCGATGACGGGTATGCGTCCGGTAGTAGATATTATGTTTGGCGATTTCATCGGGCTGGCAATGGATCAGATTGTGAACCAGGCGGCGAAGGTGCATTACATGTCGGGCGGCAAGTTGCGGGTGCCGCTGGTGATTCGCACGACGCTCGGAGCGACGCGGCGCTCGGCGGCGCAACATAGCCAGAGCCTGCACGCCTGGGTGAGCCATATTCCAGGCCTGAAGGTCGTGCTGCCCTCTACGCCATATGACGCCAAGGGCTTGTTGAAGACGGCCATTCGCGATAATAACCCGGTGGTGTTCTTTGAGGACAAGATGATGTACCAGCTCAAGGGGCCGGTGCCGGAGGAAGAGTACACCATTCCCTTTGGTGTTGCCGATATCAAACGCGCAGGGACGGATATTACACTGGTAGCGACGAGCAGCATGGTGCAGGTATGCCTGGCCGCCGCCGAGTTGTTGGAGCAGCAGGGAATCAGCGCCGAGGTGATTGACCCGCGCACGACGTTCCCGCTTGACAAGCAAACGTTGATTGATTCGGCGAAAAAGACGAGCCGCGCGATTGTGGTGGACGAAGGCTACGAACGCTATGGGGTCACAGCGGAGATCGCCTCGATTATCGCCGATGGAGCTTTTTATTACCTGGACGCGCCGGTCAAGCGTATGGGGGCAATGGATGTGCCCATACCGTTCTCGCCGGTGCTTGAAGATCTGACGGTGCCAACGCCGGAGAAAGTGGCGGGGCTGGCGAAAACGTTGTGCGGAAGGTAAGGGACGCGGGGCCGATAAATCGGCCCTATACGAAAGGACGTACATCATGGCGATAAAGACCTATGGCTTAATGGGGGTGGATTGGGAGGAACGGGCAAATTTTGAGCGCCTGCGCATACAGCGGCTGGCGCGCATCAAGCAATTGCTGAAGGAGTCGGAACTGGGCGCGTTGCTGTGTTTCGATATGAATAATATTCGCTACATCACGGCGACGCATATCGGGACCTGGGCGATGGATAAGCTGGCCCGATTCAGCTTGCTGCCCCAGGATGATGAACCAATCCTATGGGATTTTGGTTCGGCGGCTCGCCACCACCAGCTGTATTGTCCCTGGTTGGGTGAGCGTTCGCGCGCCGGTATCTCTACCCAACGTGGCGCAATGCTGCCGGAGGCTGGTAGAGCCGAGGACGTGGCGCGTAAAATTCGCGTCGAGCTTGAGGCACGCGGACTGCTTCACGAGCCGCTAGGTGTCGATGCCATCGAACTACCGGTTCTCTTCGCGCTCCAGGCCGAGGGCATCAAGGTAGTAGATGGCCAGCAACTGATGCAACAGGCGCGCCTGATTAAAACGCGGGACGAAATCACGCTGCTGAGTACAGCATGCATGATGGTTGACGCGGCCTACGATGAACTGTATCGCACGATGAAGCCGGGCATCCGCGAGAATGAATGCGTGGGACTGGTCAGCAAGGTACTCTACGATATGGGTTCGGAACATGTGGAGGGCGTGAATGCGATTTCCGGCGAGCGCTGCAGCCCGCACCCGCATGTATTTAGCGACCGCGCGCTGCGTCCGGGCGACCCGGCCTATTTCGACATCCTGCATAGCTATAACGGCTATCGCACCTGCTACTATCGTACCTTCGCTATCGGCAGCGCATCGCAAGCGATGGTCGATGCGTATAAGCGCTGCCGTGATATCCTGGACGCGGCGATCAATGCGATCAAGCCAGGGGTGACGACGGCGGATATTGTCAAGCTATGGCCAAGGGCGGAGGAATTTGGTTTCCCCAACGAGGAGGCAGCTTTCGCTTTGCAATATGGACACGGCGTTGGGCTTTCCATCTGGGAGAAGCCGATCTTCAGCCGCCTTGTTTCGCTCGACCATCCCGAGGTGATACAAGAGGGCATGGTCTTCGCGCTCGAAACGTTCTGGCCTGCCAGCGATGGCTGGACGGCGGCACGTATCGAGGAGCAGCTCGTCGTGACAAAGGATGGTTGTGAAGTGATCACGCGCTTTCCCGCCGAGCAGTTGCTGGTCGCGGGCGGGCGCTATTACACAGCGAGCGGCCCATTGCCAACGACGCGCGAAACGCAGTCTAATCTAAATGTGCTTGCTAACGGGCATCAACCGGCTTCAATGGACGCGAGCCGATCATGAATTTTAACCAAATAGTCCGGCAATGGGCAGGGGCCGATTTATCGGCCCTATGAGGGTAGGAGACCCATAATGGCGACGAATGTGATATTGCCGGCGCTGGGCATGGCGCAGGATACGGGCAAAATAGTGCGCTGGCTCAAGACCGAGGGCGAAGAGGTCGTAAAAGGCGAGCCGGTGGCCGAAATCGAGACCGATAAGGCTACCGTCGAACTCGAGGCTCCCGCCACTGGCCGGCTTGTCAATATCCTGGCTAAAGAAGGTGTCGAGGTTCCAGTTGGGCATGTCATCGCCACTATCCTGGCGGCAGATGAGCTGCCACACAGTGAAAATAGCCCGGCATTGCAGCCTGCCTCGGATAGCCATCCTGCGGATAATGGCAATAGTGATTCGCAAACCGGGGCAGGCTCCGCTCGTTCCACCAGCGTCTTAGCCAGCCCCCTTGCCGCGCGCATCGCAGCGGAACATCATCTCGACCTGACAGAGGTGAAGGCAGTGGGGAGGCGCATTTCGAAAGCCGATGTGCTGTCACATATTCAACAGCAACAGGCTCCCACGGCAGAAATCCAGCCTCGCCTCCTGCCTGCATCGCCAAAAGCGCGGCGGCTGGCAAACGAGCGAAATTTGAAGCTGAAGAACATCATGGGGAGTGGCCCTGGCGGGGCAGTTTTGACCGCCGATGTGCTTGCCGCCACCATCCCGGCAACGCCAGATATAGCCGGAACAGGCCCTGAAGTTGAAGAACAGCGACCGGCGGTCAGTACGACCTGGCGCATCATGGCCGAGCGCACGACACAAAGCTGGACGACCACACCGCATTTTTACCTGGTGCGCGAGGTCAACGCGAGCCGCCTGATTGCCTGGCGCGAGCATATCCAGCGGCGTTCGTCCACAAGGATCACCTATACCGACCTGCTGGTAAAGATTGTCGCCGCTTCCTTACGCGATCACCCGCGCCTCAACGTCTCCTGGCAGAATGGCACGATCATCCAGCATCATGAAATCCATATTGGGCTGGCGGTAGCCACGCAAGATGGCCTGGTGGTGCCGGTCATTCACCATGCGGGCATACTTACAATTCAGCAAATTGCCCAGGCGCGGGCGGAGCTGGCGGAGAAGGCACAGGCGGGTAAACTGCGCTTGCCGGATATCTCCAATGGCACCTTTACGATCAGCAATCTTGGCATGTATGGCGTTGATGCATTCAACGCGGTCATCAATACGCCCCAGGCGGCAATTCTGGCCGTTGGTCGCATAGCCGAGCGCGTCGTGCCCGTACATGGACAGCCTGCTGTGCAGCCCATGATGACGCTCACGCTTACCTGCGATCATCGCGCCACCGATGGGGCGCGCGCAGCGCAGTTTCTGGACGGCGTGGCAACATTGATTGAGGAGCCACTAGGACTTTTGGGCTAGGTTTTTCAATCCCAAGCGGGTTCAGAAAAGGTCTGGCCCCGCCGCTTCCTGTGGGGAGCAGTATAGCTGCTAAACCCGATAAGGTCAAAGGTACATACACTGGCCAGTGATAGTGGAAATAGGCGGCGGGCGACCATCAGGGTACGCCCCTACTTGAACAATTGGCGCGAAGCTAGTACTGTATAGCTGGGCCTTGAATGAATTGAGAGGTCTGGGTAAAGAATAGACGTATTTTGATAGTTGAAATTCTTACCATGTAAAAATAAAGGGCATGGAGGGATTTGCGAGGAACCGGTGTGGTATCCTCGTGGAGGACGCGTGACGAACCGGAATGCCATAGTATTTCCGGCCATAAGCGCGCCTCATGTATCGTAAAAAGGAGGGAGTCATGATCGGACGATATCTATTGCGTCCAAGAGCATTCCTGAACAGTATTTGTGTCTTGATTGTAGCGCTGGTAGCGCTGAGTGCGTGTGGGAGTAGTACCACAACCGGCACCGGCACCGGTTCTAGCCAGACGACCGCGCCGATTAAAATTGGTATTTCTGTGTCGCTTTCGGGCGACTTCTCAGCCGACGGGAAGGCCCTGATGGAGGGGTATCAACTATGGGCGTCTGAGGTCAACAAAAGCGGAGGCTTGCTTGGTCGCCAGGTGAAGTTAGACTTTGCCTCGGATGCCAGCAGTACAACGCAGGTGGTAACGAACTATCAGAAATTCATCACTGTGGATCATGATGACCTGGTGTTGGGGCCATACTCAACACTGTTGACCAAGCCGTCATCGGTGGTTGCCAGCCGCTACGGCTATGCGTTTATCGAGGGCGCGGGCGGTGGCCCGTCGGTCTTCACGCAGGGATTGCACAACCTGTTCGCCGTATCGCCGCCGGTGGTGAGCCAGTTGAACGGCTTTACCTCGTATATCCTTTCGCTCCCTGCGTCACAGCGACCGACCACGGCGGCGTATGCGACCGAAGATGATCCGTTTACCCAGCCGATGATTGATACGGCGAAAGCCGCTCTGGAGCAGGGTGGCATCAAAACGGTGTTCTACAAAGTGTACCCGGCGGAGACCACCGACTACACGCCAATCGCGCAGGGCGTAGTTGCCTCTCACGCGCAAATAGTGGTGTTGGGTTCGATGCTGCCCGATATCATCGCCTATGTCAAGGCATTCCAGCAGCAGCATTTCAACCCGGAAGCCCTGGCAGCTTCGGCAGGGCCGGACCAGGGTTCATCATTCACCGGGCCTATTGGTGGCAGCAATGTGGCCGAGGGAATTATGTATCCCAACGGCTGGTATCCTGGCCTGAACACATATCAGAACAAGCAGATGGTGCAGGACTTCATCGCGATGTTCGGGGGAACGGCCGACCAGATCAGCGCGGACTCGGCGGAGGCATTCTCGGTAGGCCAGGTGCTGCAAGAGGCTGTGAACAAAATTCACAGCATCGATAACACAAAACTGATCGCTGAATTACATTCCGACACCTTCCAGACCGTGCAGGGGCCGGCGAAATTCAACGATCAGGGCGAAAACATCTCGGCGGAAACTGCCATCTTCCAGTGGCAAAAGGGTTCAGTGGTGCCAGTGCTGCCGCCCGATCAGGCGAGCGCTACACCTGAGTTTCCCAAACCCAACTGGCCGTAGGGACAGATAATCATTTCTTAGAGTTGCTTGCTGCCGCGGGTGGCAAGCAACTCTAAGAAGACGAGGGATGGAGGCCCTCGACCATCAAGAGGAGCTATCGTGGGACTCATTATTGAAGCGATTGTGACGGGAATTTTGACCGGGGGCGTCTACGCGTTGATGTCATCCGGCTTGACGCTGATATTTGGCGTGATGGATATCATCAATATCGCGCAGGGCATCCTGGTGATCCTGGGGGCTTACCTGAGCTTTGTGTTGCAGCAGCACTTTCATATCGACCTCTTTCTAGGGTTGCTTATCACTATGCCGGTGATGTTCGGCTTCGGGGTGCTGCTCGAATTCGTCTTTATTCGCCCGCTGAAGCGCGACCGCACGATGCTGTCTTTGCTGGTCATGTATGGGCTGGCGCTGGTGATTGAAGGTGTGCTGAACCTGATTTTCTCAGCTGACCTGGTGCAGTTGCAGGGATGGTATACAACGGCCTCGTTTAATGTAGGCGGATTTTATCTCTCGTACATCTATGTATTTGGCTTCTTGCTGGCAGTTGTGCTGCTGGCCGGTCTCTACTGGCTGGTCTATCGCACCAAATTTGGCTTTAGCTTGCGCGCATCGATGCAGAATCGCGTGGCAGCTGAACTGATCGGCATCGATGTAGAGCGCATCTCGGCGATTACTTTCGGCATCGGCATCGCGCTGGCAGCTGCTGGCGGTATGGCTTTTGGCGCGACGAACGCTTTTGATGCTGCCAGTTCGTATGACTTGATTTCGCGCGTGCTGGCCATTATCATTTTTGGTGGCATGGGTAGCCTGTCGGGCGCGTTGATCGCCTCTGTCGGTATGCTGGTTGTGGAAGATGTTACGTCGGTCGTCTGGTCGCCCGTGTGGGCCAGTACGGTCTTTTTCATCCTGCTGGTAATCATCCTGGTTGTTCGCCCCCAGGGTTTGCTGGGCCAGGCGGAGGTAAGGAAGCAATGAAGATTTTGAAAATGGTCGGAGTGCTGGTGTTGCTAGCATGCGCGATCATTTTTCCGCAGGTATTTACCGATCCGACGGTGACGACCATCGCCGTGTTCACGCTGATCTTTGCCGCCGTCGCGACGGGCTGGAATATCCTGGGTGGCTATAGCGGCTATATTTCGCTGGGGCACATCGCCTACTTCGGCATCGGCGCCTACGCTATGGCGTTATTCTGCCTGCACTGGAACATTCCGGGAGGGTACGAGCCGTTTTTGCTGGTGCCGCTGACGGCGCTGATCGCTGCGGTGGTCTCGATCCCGCTTGGTTGGATTGCCCTGCGCGTGCGGCGGCATACCTTTATCGTCATCACCATTGCGATGTTTTTTATCATACAGTTGCTTGCCTATAACCTGATATGGCTTACCAATGGCTCGACAGGACTGGGTCTGCCCATTCCCACCGATTGGGGTGGCTATTTCTTCAACTATCCGTTCTACTACGCGGCCCTGATCCTGCTGGTAATTGCCGTCCTGGTCTCATGGTGGATACGCAATTCCAAATTTGGGCTGGGCCTGCTGGCGATACGCGACGACGAGGATCGCGCGCTCGGACTGGGCGTCAAGACGGTCGCATCCAAGCTGGCGGCATTCGCGATTGCCGCGTTTTTCGCCGGAGCAGCCGGGGCCATCTATGCTTACTTCGTAGAGTCGATCTACCCGGCCACCATCTTTGACCCGAACTTTGACGTGGCCGTTGTCCTGATGGTCTTCCTGGGCGGCCTGGGAACGATTTCTGGTCCCATCCTGGGCGCATTGATCATGGAGCCTCTGCAGCAATACCTGAACCTGCAATACGGTGAGAATGGCTATAACCTGATCATCCTGGGCGGAATTTTCCTGCTGGTGATGCTGATCCTGCCGCGCGGGATACTACCTACACTAGGAGACTTGTGGAGGAAATACCGGGCGATGCGCGAGCAAGACACGGCCGTGCAGGCAGAGGAAGGAATGGTCATCACGGCCCTTCCAGGTCGCGTGGGTCGATCAACCGCCGGACGCGATGAATCGGCCCCTACAGCAATCGCACCGAACCAGAATGAACCGGGGGAGGGCATCAACGTATGAGTTTATTGGAAACGCAGGACGTCACTAAGGCATTTGGCGGTATCCAGGCCTTGAATAGCTGCTCCATCAGCGTCGAGCAAGGCTCGATTACGGGGCTGATTGGGCCGAATGGGTCGGGCAAAACTACGCTGTTCAACGTGATGACGGGCTACGAACGCGTCGACGGCGGGCAGATACGCTTTGAGGGGCGTACAATCACCAACGCTTCGCCTGACAAAGTCTTCCGCCTGGGTATGGGACGCACCTTTCAATTGACGCGCGTCTTTCCTCGCCTGACCGTGTTGGAGAATATGCATGTGGCGGCCCAGCGCAACGATTTGAAAGGACTCTTCAGCCGCTGGAGTTCGACACACGAACAGCAGCGCGCGCTGGAATTGCTGGACTTCGTGGGGCTGACCAAACACAAAAATCTGCCGGCAGGCAACCTGTCCTATGGGCAGAAAAAACTGCTGGAGTTCGCGTTCATCTTGATCGCGGAGCCGCGGGTGATCCTGCTCGATGAACCGGCTGGCGGCGTGAACCCGACGATGCTCAACTACCTGACGAGCCGCATTCGCGCACTGAATGAACGCGGCGTGACCTTTCTAATTGTAGAGCATAATATGGAATTTGTGATGGGACTCTGCTCGCGCATCATGGTCATGCACCGTGGCACGAAGATCGCCGAGGGCACGCCCGTAGAGGTGCGCGCGAACCCGGCGGTGCTGGAAGCGTATCTGGGAGACTGACAACATGCTGCTGGAATTACACGATATCTACGCCGGGTACGATGGCGGTGATGTACTCAAGGGCATCTCTTTAGGGGTGGAACAGGGGACGACGACATGCATCGTCGGGCCTAATGGGGCGGGCAAATCCACCGTTTTGCGCGTGCTGAGCGGTCTGCTGAAGCCGCGGCTGGGCAAAGTGATCTTTGATGGCCGTCCGATTACGGGCCTGACGCCGCGCCAGATTCTGGCGCTTGGCATTGTGCAGGTGCCACAGAGCCACAGCCTGTTCCCGACAATGACGGTGCGCCAGAATGTGCGGTTGGGCGCCTATACGATACACGACCAGGGGTTGGTCGAGCGCCGCCTGCGCGAGGTCGAAGAAAAATTCCCCATCGTCAGGGAACGCGCACGCGATAAAGCGGGTAGCCTCTCAGGTGGTCAGCAACGCCTCGTCGAATTCGCGCGCTGCCTGATGCTCGATCCGCGTGTGATCTTACTGGATGAGCCATCGATGGGACTGGACCCGCGCACGTTCAAACTGGTGATCGAGAAGATCAAGGTCATGCAGAGCAGCGGCAGAACCATTGTGCTGGTAGAGCAAAACGCTCGCACCGGCCTGAGCCTGGCCGACAACGGCATCGTGCTGGAAAGCGGGCGCATCCGGCTGGAAGGAACGCACACCGAAATCCTGAACAACCCGGAGATCGGCCACCTCTACCTGGGTGGCACGCTATCCAATGCTTGACAGTTCTGGAAAGGATTCACACAACACTATGGCGCGAGACGAACAGGTGCAGAGCGCGATAGACAACTGGGCCCCCAGATTCATTGCCAACGGCATCGACTACAACGATTTCCAGCGCGTCACCAACAGTGTCGAACGCTGGGATGACTGGTGCCAGGCGTGGTCGGAGTGCGGAGCGATGCACGAGCAAATGGGCGAGCAGGCCGAGGCGCAAGGAAACTACATTTCTGCCGCCTACCATTATTTCCACGCCGCCATCAGCTACCATTTCGGCAAATACTTGTTCGTGCGGTGGCCCGATCAACTCCGAGCCGCCCATGATCACGTCGTGCGCGATTACCGGCGCGCCCTGCCCTATTTTGATTTCCCTGGCGAGCGCGTCATCATTCCCTACGAGGGCGGAGCCACTATGCCGGGCGTCTTAAGAAAGCCCTGGCATACGCCCAAGCCTCCTGTCGTCATCCTCGTGCCCGGTCTCGACTCCGTCAAAGAAGAATTGCACCTCTACGGCGATGACTTCCTGCGGCGCGGCATGGCAGTGCTGGCTATCGACGGCCCCGGACAGGGTGAGATGGAGTTCGACTTCCCCTTGCGCCACGATTACGAAGTCCCCGTGAGATACGCCATCGACTACCTGGAAAGCCGCCCGGATATAGACGCCCGGCGCGTAGGCCTGATGGGTGTCAGTTTCGGCGGCCAGTTCGCCGTGCGCGCCGCCGCTTTCGAGCCGCGCATCAAAGCCGCCATCGAAAACTGCGGCCCCTACAACCAGGCTACCAACTTTCGCAACCGCCCGCGCATCAGCCGCGAAACGATGGTGCATCGCCTCAAGGCCGCTAGCGAAGAGGATGCCCAGGAAAAACTGCAACAATTCAACCTGCAAGGCGTAGCGGAGCGCGTCAGTTGCCCCATGCTCGTCATTCAGGGTCGCCGCGACCGCCTCGTGCCTGCGGAACAGGGCGAGCGCATCGCGGCGGAGATCGGCAGCAACGCGGAACTCTGGCTCTTTGAAGACGGCAACCACGTCTGCAACAACATCCCCTACAAGCACCGGCCGCAACAGGCGGACTGGATGTGCCAGAAATTGATAGAAAGGTAAACCTATGGCGAGAGATGAACGAGTGCAGAGCGCCATCGACAACTGGGCGCCGCGCTTCGTTGCCAACGGCATCGACTACAACGATTTCCAGCGCGTCACCAACAGTGTGGAAACGTGGGACGAGTGGTGCCAGAAATGGAGCGAGTGCGGAGCGATGCACGAGCAGATGGGCGAGCAGGCCGAGGCAGCAGGGAACTATGAATCGGCGGCATATCATTATTTGCATGCTGCGATGGCTTACCACTTCGGGAAATTTCTGTTCCTGAGCCATCCCGATCAACTGCGCGCCGCGCATGAGCGCAACGTAGCTGCCTACCAGCGAGCCTTGCCGTATTTCGATATTCCCGGCGAGCGGGTAGCGATCCCCTACGAGGGCGGGTCCACCATGTATGGCATCCTGCGCAAGCCGTGGCACGTGGCAAAACCGCCAGTGGTTATCCTGGTGCCCGGACTCGACTCGGTCAAGGAAGAAATGCACAATTATGGAAATGTGTTTTTAGAGCGCGGTATGGCGGTGCTGGCCATCGATGGGCCGGGACAGGGCGAGATGGAGTTTGAGCATCCGATGCGCCACGATTACGAGGTCGCCATCCGTCATGCCATCGACTATCTCGAGCAGCGCCGCGATGTCGATGCGGGCCGTGTTGGACTGATGGGTGTGAGCATGGGAGGCTACTACGCGCCCCGCGCCGCAGCGTTTGAGCCACGCGTGAAGGCGGCTATTGCTGTCGCCGGTGGCTATAACATCACCGGCCACTTTGATCGCCTGCCGCGCCTGACACGCGATGCCTTCATCGCGCGCTCCGGCTCCAGCAACGAGCAGGAGGCGCTGGAGAAGCTAGCGTCATTCAATTTGGAGGGCGTCATGGAAAAGGTGCGCTGCCCGTTGTTGATCATTATGGGACGCCTGGACCGGCTCATACCACCTTCGGACGCGGAAAGGATGGCAGCGGAGGCAGGTGGAGAGGTGGAACTGTGGATGTTCGAGGACGGCAATCACGTCTGCAACAATATCGTATACAAGCATCGACCACAGATGGCCGATTGGATGCGCGACAAATTGCGTGCCTAAACGTCTAGCGGATAAGCATCTAATAAGGAAAGAAGGGCATCGATGGGTCTCATCAACACATCTCCTCGTTATAGCCGCGCCGAGGCCAAAGCGTATGCACGCGCCCATCTGCGGGGTGTCTGGGGAGCAATCCCCTATCCTTTCACAGCTGATGACGAGCTGGATGAGCAGGGACTGCGCGACAATATCCGCTATTGCATCGAGAACAGGTTGCTCGACGGCATCTATTGCGGCCACTTCATGAGCGAATTCTGGGCGCTGACGACAGAGGAACGCAAGCGAGCCGCCGAAATTGTGATTGACGAGTGCCGCGACCGCGTGCCGGTCATGATTCATATCGGCCATACCTCGGTTAAGGAAAGCGTCGAACTGGCTCATCATGCCGAGCGCACCGGAGCCGATTACCTTGCGGTGGGCAATCCGTATTTCATGGCCTACGATGACGAGCAAATTTACAGCTATTTCCGCTATATCTCGGATCGCACTGAGGCGGGAATACTGATTACCAACACGGGTTATACCGGCATCACGCTCAGTCCACAGATGGTGAGCCGCCTGGCAGACCTGGAGAATATCATCGCGGTGAAGAATTCGCCCAAGATGCCACATACGCTGGAGACGCTGCGGCTGGTGGGAGATCGCATTCTGGTGAGCCAGCCTGATGAGCGCAACTTTTTTGGGCTGATGGTTGAGCATGGTTGCCAGCTGTACATGTCCTCGGCCTCGCCATTTTTGATCCAGAAGCCCGGCTACACGCTGATCAAGGATTATACGGCGCTCGTTTCCGAGAATCGCATCGAGGAGGCAGCGGCGGTTGCGCGTCGTTTAGACCCGGCGCGCCAGGTCTTCGATAAATGGCTGCGCGACCCATGGCCTGCGCGCCGGGTGATGCCGATTGCCTACCTGAAGGCGTGGTGCGACCTGATGGGGATGGTCGGAGGCCCGGTACGCCCGCCATTGATGCAGATTACGCCGGAAGAGCGCGAGGAACTGCGGCAAGATGTGGCGAACGCGGGACTGATTTGATATTCTATTGTTCCCATACAACAGGAGGCGCGAACGGTGACAGAACAATTTGATATCGTGGTGGCCGGTGGCGGGCATAACAGCCTGGTGACGGCGGCTTACCTGGCTAAGGCCGGTTATTCCTGCGTGGTGCTGGAGGCGCATTCGGTAATTGGCGGTAACGCGACGACCGAGGAGTTGACGCTGCCCGGCTTTTTGCATGATACCTGCTCGACGGCTCACGCGATCTTCATGGAAAGCCCGATCTGGCGCAACCAGGAACTGCCGCTGGTAGAATATGGGCTGGAGTATGTACAGGTCGATCCGGCTTCGCACGTGATATTCCCCGATGGCAGCTACATCACGCAGTGGGTCGATATTGATCGCACGTGCGAGCAGATCGCGAAGTTTTCGCGTAAGGACGCGGATACATATCGCAAGATGATCACCGAATGGCGCGCTGTGGCTCCCATTTTCAATAAAATCCGCTATACGCCTATCGGCTGGGACTCGTCGGTTTCGGGCGCGCTCGCTTCACACCCACAGGGAGCCATCTGGATGCGGCGCCAGGGGCTTTCGGCCTGGGATATCATCGACGCGGCCTTTGAAGACTGGCATGTGAAGTCGTGGATGCTATGGTTCGCGGAGGGAACGCTGCAGCCGGCGGAACGCCCCGGAACCGGGCTACTGGCCTATTCGTTCGTGGCCGGGCGGCAGCGCAGCGGTTGGGCTATCCCCAAAGGCGGCTCCGGCAAACTGACCGCCGCGCTCGGTCGCTACATCGAGGATCACGGTGGAACCGTGCTGACGAACAGGCCGGTGAGCCGCCTGATACTTGAGGGAGGTCGCTGTGTGGGTGTCGAAACGGAGGACGGGGAGCAGTTCCGCGCGCGTCATGCCGTTGTGTCGACCATCCACGTCAAACATCTGATAGAGATGGCGCCTGCCGGGGCCTGGGGGGATGCATTCCTGTACGGGGTGGAAACCTACAAAGCGGGACGCTCGATGTTCGTGGCCCACTACGCGACGAGCGAGCCGCCCAGGTTCGCTACAGATGAAGGCTCGCTGGCAGTGGTGGCGGCCGGCATCGCGCAAACGGATGAGCGGCAGCTACGCGTGGCCTGGGATTTCGATCACGGCATCGTTAACAGCGACGACCCCGTGCTGCTGGTACTGACGCCCTCGGTAGAGGACCCATCGCGCGTGCCAGAGGGGAAGCATACGATGAAGATCATCAACGTGCAGCCCTACTCGTTACGCGAGGGAGCCGGAAAATGGGACGAGATCAAGGAGCAGGTAGCGGCCAGCAATCTGGAACACCTGCGCCGCTACGCTCCCAACCTGACGGATGACAAGATACTGGCGACCGAAATCCGCAGCCCGCTTGACCTGGAGCGCCATAACCGGCACAACTGGCACGGCAACTGTCACGGCGGCGACCAGGACCCGTCACAAACTGAAGCGTTGCGGCCCGTTCCCGGCTATGCGCAGCATCGCATGCCGATTCCCGGCCTCTACCAGACCGGCGCGACAACGCATCCGGGCGGCTCAGTCACAGGAGCGCCAGGACGCAACGCAGCGATGGTGCTGCTGAAGGACCTGGGCAGGGATTTGAATGAAGTGATTGCTGGATCATAAACAGACCTTATAGGGCGACTGCCAGGGTGCGCCCCTATCCTATGCGAAGCAAGCAGGCCCGCGTAGGGTAGGGGCGCACCCTGGCAGTCGCCCTGGTTCTCAATAATTCACAATTTTAGGGAACTGGGGGTTCTCCGCGGCCGCCGAAGAGGGATACACTGGAAGAAAATTTCCATTTTGCCATTGGAACAGGTAGGCCAGCGCCAGGCTATTTTGTCCATACAGGTTGCTGGGGAATTCTTCTGGCCCCTGGACGCCATTGAAGACATCATTGTGCAGTTCATTGATCAGAGCGGCATTATTGATGCTGTGAATCTTTGTAATCGCCTGCTGCAAGACCTGCCCAACCGAAAAAGCCTCGGCCACATCGGCATTGATATCATACTTGCTGCCGCCATATTGTGCCAGGTAAGCCTGCACCATCTGCGCATTCTGGAAGGTGTTGGCATCTGGATACCAGCTATTGGGCACAAAGATGTCCTGAGTGTATTGAACTCCGCCTACCGCCTTGATGAAATCCTGCCCCTGATCTGGCCCAGCAGTAGCGATAATGGCTTGCGGATTATAGTGGTCTTTCTTGAAGATATTCAGATAGGCAACTGCATCGGGGAACTGTGTACCTAACAATACCACCTGCGCGTGTGAGTCCACAATCTTTTGTGCCACCCCAGGAATAAACTTTGTGACGTAATTGGGATCGTCAGCCGAGTATGGGTTATCGACATTCGAGTAGACCGTTTTGATGCCACCATGCTCCATCATACCCTCCGCTATGCGCAACTGTGGCTGCGTGAACGGGTCATCAGAAGTGGCATAGGCGGCAGTCGTGGGCCGGTAGGGTTTGCCATTGAGCGTGAGCGGCAGTGAGAGGATGTAATCGGCGAACGTCTCCAGGTTATTGGCTGCCGGCACACTGGTGCTGAAGATATTAGTGTGATGAGCGTCAAATACCGAGGGACCTCCACCCGAACCCTCAACGAATGCGTAAACAGCATGCGAGGCATTGCCGCCATCGGCCACGATTGCTGCCGTCCTTGTGAGCAGTGTCGAGAATGGCCCAACCAGCAGGTCTACGTGATCCTTGTCAATCAGCGTTTTGTAGTTTGCAGTCACCTGAGTCGGGTCGCTGTTGTCGTGCAGGATCACCAGCCGCACGGGACGACCAAGTATGCCGCCGCTGTTATTGACCATTTGTGCCCAGAGCTGATATCCCTTTTCGACGGCTTTGCCGTCATCGCCGAAATCGCCTGAATTGGAGAACGAAGCGCCGATGGTGATGGGTGTCGAATCAGTAAAGTTCGTCGAGCCGGTGCTGCCGCCGGAACTACAGGCGCTCAACACGGTCAGGATGATGACCATGATAGAAACGATCGGTATGGCCCCTCTAGACTTTATAGTGAAGCCCGTTAGAATGTCTTTCATTTCTCTCCCCTCGGTTGCTGCGAGATAGCCTGGGCAGGGACCTTTGTGGTTGCCTTTTGCGAGAAGACGCGCTCCACTGGCCTATGCGAACGCCCATGGAGTACACCCCTACCCTATACGAAGCTCAATCGGGATTGCTCAGTAAATCAACGAGTTTTACTTTACCTGAATTTATGGGAAAATGGAACTTTCGGGGGGAAGAGTCACCAAAATTTCCTATACGAATCGGTAAAAAGGGCAAAAGGAACCGCCCGTTTTTCCTTCTCAAAAACGGTTAGTTCCTTTTGCCCTTTATTTAAAACTCTCCGGCGGACGAATACAGCAGTCTCCTGGTTGCTTAATAATTCGTGGCTTTAGGAAACTCGGGATTCTCCGCGGCCGCCGAAGAGGGATACACCGGGATGAAATTTCCATTTTGCCATTGGAACAGGTAGGCCAGCGCCTCGCTATTCATTCCATGGAGATTGGTGGGAAATTCTGCCGGACCCTGCACCGTGTTGAAAACATCGTTATGCAGTTCAGTGATCAATTTCGTATTGTCGAGGCTATGGATTCTGGTAATCGCCTGCTCCAGGACCTGCCCGGTGGAGTAGGCCTCGGCCACGTCGGCATTGATATCGTTCTCGTTGCCGCCATATTGCGCCAGGTAAGCCTGCACCATCTGCGCATTCCCGAACGTATTGGCCTGGGGATACCAGCCATTGGGCACGAACATACCCTCGGTATATTTGACTCCGCCAACTCCTTTGATGAAATCCCGGCCCTGGTCGGGACCTGCCGTGGCGATGATGGCTTGCGGATTGTAGTGATCTTTCTTGAAGACACTCAGGTAGGCGATCACGTCGGGGAACTGCGTGCCCAAGAGCACCACCTGGGCTTTTGAGTTCACAATCTTTTGCGCCACCCCAGGAATAAACTTCGTGACGTAATTGGGATCATCGGCTGAATAAGGATTGTCAGCATTCGAGTACACCGTCTTGATTCCGCCCCGCTCCATCATCGTTTCGGCCAGTTGTAGTTGTGGCTGCGTGAACGGGTCGTCAGACGTCGCATAGGCGGCGGTTACGGGCCGGTAGGGTTTGCCATTGAGCGTGAGCGGCAGCGAGAGGATGTAATCGGCGAACGTCTCCAGGTTGTTCGCTGCCGGAAGAGTCACGCAGAAGAGATCATCGAAGCCATACCCCTGCGTCGGATCGAACAGTGAAGGGCCACCACCCTCGCCTTCCACAAACGCGTAATGGTACTTGTGCGCTTCTGTGGACGCGGGCTTGGTCAGAAACGTGGAGAAAGGCCCAAAGAGCAAATCGACATGATCTTTGGTAATCAAGGTATCGTAGTTAGCTTTCACCTTGTCCTGTGTACTGTCGTCGTTAAGGATGACCAGCTTGACCGGGCGCCCCAACAATCCGCCGCTATTGTTGATGGTTTGCGCCCAGAGTTGGTACCCCCGAAGAACTGCCGCCGCATCGGCTGCGAAGTCGCCTTTGATCGAGATTGATGCTCCAATGGTAATCGGTGTTGGATTAGCGAAGGTAGGTGCTGAACTGCCCTGGCTACATGCGCTTAATCCTGCCAGCATCATGGCCAGGATGCCAATGATGGAAAAGCATTTTTTGCTCCCTGAAGTGTGATGCACTCCCATATTTTTCCTTTCTCCCCCCAGTTGCAGCAAGTAATGTCCTTACTGCTAACACATCTCTTTCCTGCTCTTATCCTTCTAAGTAACCCAGGTAACTAAAGATTCTTTTGTATTAGTTTACCTTATTCGTATGAAAAAATGATACGATGTGACCTCAAGGGTAACCTGATTTTCCTATAAGCATTAAGCAGGTAATCACCGGATCAAATAGATTGTGAATCCGGCGCGAATCTGCGATAATACAGTCATTGAAAGGAGCGTTTCCGTGCCTACAAACTCCATATCCAACTGGCCTTTTTCGAAGGTATTGATTGCTAATCGCGGCGAAATTGCCGTGCGTGTAATTCGCGCGTGCCGCGAGCTTGGCCTGACAAGTGTGGCTGTGTATAGTGATGTTGATCGCAACGCCTTGCACGTGCGTATGGCCGACGAGGCATATCATATCGGTCCATCACAGGCTTCAAAGAGCTATTTACATATTCCTACCATCATCGAAACCGCTAAGCGGGCGGGCGCGCAGGCCATCCATCCCGGCTATGGCTTTCTCTCGGAGAACGCCGCGTTCGTGGAGGCGTGTAACGAGGCGGGGTTGATTTTTGTCGGGCCACCCGCGGCAGTGCAGCGAGGGGTGGGCGAGAAGACGGCCGCGCGCCAGATGGCGAAGGCAGTGGACGTGCCGATTGTGCCCGGCGCCATGACCGATGAACTGGATGACGCGCAGATTGCGGAGGCGGCCGCGCGCATCGGCTATCCTCTATTGCTGAAAGCGGCCGCTGGCGGTGGCGGCAAGGGCATCCGCTTCGTGCGCGACCCCAAAGACCTGCCGGCTTCCCTGCGCACGGCGCGCAGCGAGGCCAAAAGCGCTTTTGGCGATGATCGTGTCTACCTGGAAAAGGCCATCCATCCCGCGCGGCATATCGAGGTGCAGTTCATCGCCGATACGCATGGCAATGTCGTGCATCTGGGCGAGCGCGAGTGCAGCATCCAGCGCCGCCATCAAAAATTGATCGAGGAATCGCCCTCTCCCGTACTGGACGAAGAACTACGCCAGCGCATGACGGCCGCGACCATCAACCTGATTCGCTCCATTTCCTACATCAATGCCGGGACCGCCGAATTTTTGCTCGGCCCCGACCGCAATTTCTATTTCCTGGAAGTCAACGCCAGAATCCAGGTGGAACACCCGGTGACGGAGCTGCGCACCGGCATCGACCTGGTGCAGGAGCAGTTTCGCGTGGCCGCCGGACTACCGCTCTCATTTACGCAGGCAGATATCCAGTTCAATGGAGCGGCGATTGAGTGCCGCATTTCGGCGGAAGACCCCGAAAATCGCTTTTTACCGGCCACGGGCACGGTGCTGGAATTGCAGGAGCCGGCAGGTCCCGGCGTGCGCGTCGATAGCGGCTTATATAAGGGTTTGCAGGTGCCGCTTTTCTATGATCCCCTGCTCTCCAAGTTGATTGTATGGGGCAAGGATCGCGCGCAGGCCATTGCGCGCTTGCGCCGCGCGCTTTATGAATACCGCATTATGGGCGTGCGCACGACGCTGCCTTTCGCGCGCTGGCTGATGGATAACCCACGCTTTCAAGCAGGAGATATGTCCACAGATTTTATCGCGGAAGAATGGGATACGCGAAATGTAGAAGCGCCAGCGGTTTCAACGGCTGCGGGTGAGGCTCCCGAAGGTGAGCCTGGCCTGGAGGAAGTGGCAGCTCTCGCGGCGAGTCTCTTGATGAACGAGCAGGTGGAAGAGGAGAAATTGCGACGGCGACCGGCGGGCGAAGATGGCGCCGGTGATGGCAGGAGTCGCTGGCGCGAGAGGGGATGGCGCGAGGCCATGCGCAGTTTGTAGACCAGCGGCATTGGGATCAAGCGATGATTTTCGAAATTTGTGACGAGGGGGCCGATCAATCGGCGCTGCCCACGATCAATCGGGGCCTACGGGTAGGGGCCGGTTCACCGTACCCATCGCCGATTGATCGGCCCTGGACTGGCGCTTCCCCATTCATTGGTGAACTTTGGCGAAAACCGGGCTGGCATTGGGAAGCAGGCCATAATTGCTGACACCGAATGGCCAGTAGATGAAATCTGCCTTGCCAATGATGTTCTGCCGCGGCACAAATCCCCATTCGCGTGAGTCGGAACTGTTGCCGCGATTGTCTCCCATCACAAAATATTCGTTCGGCCCTACAATGCGATTAACGATGGGGGAGAAAGGATTGAATGGATCGCTCTTATTGATGTATGGCTCGTTCAGCGTCACCCCATCAACGGTTACGCGCTGCCCGACGACGCTGATGATGTCACCGGGAATAGCGATGATGCGCTTTATGTAGTCCACCTGCGGGTTGAGCGGGTATTCGAAGACGATGATATCACCTCGCTCGGGCGCGTGAAAGAAGTAAGCCGCTTTATCGACGAGGATATATTCCTGGTTGTGCAGTGTTGGTTCCATGCTCGGTCCATCGATGCGAAAATTCTGGACGGCGAAACGCAGCACAAGAAACATCAAAAGAGTAAGGGTCAGTATTTCTAAAAGCTCGCGCACAAAGCGGTGCCGGTTCTGGCGCGTGGTTTCTCGTTTCAAGTGTTATCCTCGTGTTATCTGGCTCAGGATTTCTTCTTTCAGCATCTTCCCTAATTATTATACGCGGCTTCCACATCATTCGTTGTACCTGATTTACTCTTCCGGCGCTCGCCATGCAACGGGCATGGGAGGAATGTTTTCCCAGTCAATACGTCTTGCCGCGCCGATATCGCGCAGGTGCGTGTGATCATTGAGTTGAACCAATCCCCAGAGCGTTTCCGCTTTCCCGTTAACGTAAAAGGTGCTTTTGTGCCAGTGGGTAATCGAGGTGTTATGAGCGATGATCGGAAATTGACGCCATATGCCGAGGTGAAAGAAGTAGGTGAACGTTACTTGAATAATGCCACCATGGCAGACAATCACGATTGTTTTTCCTTCATATTGCCGGGTAATGCGATCAATGCCATGGCAGGCGCGCATGACGAACTCCATCAAACTATCAGCGTTGGGGGCCAGCTTGCGAAATGGTTCCTGATCCCAATCCGTCCGGCCAAAACGCTCAATAATTTGCGCGAAGGTCAGGCCCTCGCACTCGCCCAGATTAAGCTCCTGGACCTCGTCATCGATCAGCACTGGCAAGTCCAGCGCCGGAGCGATGATATCAGCTGTTTCTCTGGCACGTTTCAGCGGGCTGGAGATCAAGACATCGGCCTGTATCTCGCCGGTGGTGGCTAACCGGTCGCGCAGGCGTTCGGCCTGCATAATCCCCAGCCCTGAGAGGCCCGAATCGGGAGTGATCGAGCCGATGATGCCCGGCTGGAGCCCATCAGCCTGGCCGTGACGGATTAAGTAGAGGTGTGTCATAATTTGAGTATCTTTCTCTAGAGTAATTGGGGCCAGATCATGAGTTTTAGCAAAATATTGTGGGAAACCTGCCTGGGCCGATGAATCGGCGATGGGCATGATCAATCGGCAACAGCATCCCTGCGCTGCCGCTCAACTTGCACACTGGGGCCGATCAAACGGCGGTGGGCGCGGTCAATCGTCCCCTACGAGCCGTAGGGGACGATTGACCGCGCCCACCGCCGTTTGATCGGCCCGCGTCCAACTACCAGAATATTTCATCAAACTGCATAATCTGGCCCCTACCTTCTCCCCATTACTTCTCCTGCACAGGAGGGGGTAGCTCGAAAGACGGGGGCTTCTTGCCTCGTCGTTTAGCTGCCTCGGCCTTCAGGCGTTCAACCGCCTCGTAGGGGACGTGGCGACCGCCAAGCGGCGTGGGATGGATGCCAGGGCCATGGAAGTCGGTGCCGCCCGTTGGAATAAGGTTGTATTCATTGGCAAGGGCGAGCAAGGCCTGCTCTTCTTCAGGTGTATAGGGGCCGTAGTAGGTCTCAAGGCCGACCATGCCGGCTTCGCACAGGCCGGGTAGCCAGTTGCGCAGTTCGTCGAGGCCGGGAAGTTCGGCAGGATGGGCCAGCACCGGCAGGCCGTTGGCGCTGGCGATGAGGCGCACAGCATCTTCCGGGGTAAGCCGGTAGCGAGGGACATAGGCATAGCAGTTTGTGCCGATATATTTGTCGAAAGCCTCGCCGATGGTCTGGACATAGCCAGCTTCCAGAAGGGCCTTGGCAACGTGCGGCCTGCCTACCGCTCCCTGCGCTATCTCGCGCACGCGGTCCCAGGAGACATTGATGCCCTGCTCGTTCAGCTTTTCAACGATACGCTGCCCGCGCCGCTCGCGTGCATCACGCAGCACCTTAATGATGGCCTGAAATTCCGGGCGCGCATATTCAATGAAATATCCGAGCACATGTACTTCTCCGCCGCTGACATCGGTATTGATTTCGATGCCGGGGATAAAGTCTATATCCAGCGTACGAGCCGCCTGTGATGCCTCATTGACACCATCAGTCGTATCATGATCGGTCAAAGCAAGAACGCGCAGGCCGATCTCTTTGGCGCGGCGCAGCAGTTCGGTCGGCGAGTAAATACCATCCGAAGCAGTCGAATGGGTGTGAAGATCAATGTAATTTGTCATACAAATAAGCAGCCTGATGAATTTTGACAGCCACAATCAGTAAGCGATCAAGCCTGTCATTCTTCGCTGCGCTCAGAATGACAGGGCCAAATTGGTTGTTAACATTCAGAATGACAGAGCCAAATTGGTTGTTAACATTCAGAATGACAGGGCCAATTTAGATTGTCAAAATTCATCAGGCGGCCTTTCCTCCTGATTCTAGAGCTACACTAAAATGAACAACAGCATAGCCGGCGAAGCCTTGCGGCTTGCCGGGTTTATTTGGCGTAATCAATTGCGCGCGTCTCGCGAACCACGACTACCTTGATTTGCCCAGGATAATCGAGGCTTTCCTCGATCTTGTGGGCAATATCGCTGGCCAGGCGATTCGCGGTGTATTCGTCGATTTCTTCGGGCTTGACGATGATGCGCACCTCGCGACCGGCCTGGATCGCGAACGATTTTTCCACGCCGGTAAACGAATTGGCGATATTCTCAAGCGCTTCCAGGCGCTTGATGTACAGGTCGATGGTTTCCCGGCGCGCGCCGGGACGCGCGGCGGAGATCGCATCTGCCGCCTGCACGATGGCGGCTTCCAGGCTCTGCGGCTCGGATTCGGTAGCATGGTGCGCGACTATGGCGTGAATGATCCTGGGCGATTTGCCAAAACGACGCGCGATCTCGCCACCGATGATGGCGTGAGGCCCCTCTACCTCCTGATCGATGGCTTTGCCCATATCGTGCAGCAAAGCCGCCGTTTTGCACACGTTGACATCCGCGCCCAGTTCATAGGCCATGGTCGCGGCCAGAATGGAGACCTCGACGGAGTGCGCGAGTACATTCTGCCCGTAACTGGTGCGGAAGTGTAAGCGGCCCAGGATTTTGAGCAATTCGGGCTGCAGGCCATGGACATTGGCCTCCATCGCCGCGCGCTCGCCCGCTTCGCGCACGATGATATCCACTTCCTGCTTCGCTTTGGCAACCACGTCCTCAATACGAGCAGGGTGAATGCGCCCGTCAATAATCAACTTCGTCAATGCAAGACGGGCCACCTCGCGGCGCACGGGGTCGAAACCCGATAGAATGACCGCTTCCGGCGTATCATCGATGATGAGATCAACACCCGTGGCAGCTTCAAGCGCCCGGATATTGCGCCCCTCGCGACCGATGATGCGGCCTTTCATTTCATCATTCGGCAAGGGTACCACCGAGACAACAGCCTCGGCTACCTGGTCGGAGGCGCAGCGCTGGATGGCCAGCGTAATGATTTCGCGCGCGCGGGCATCGGCCTCTTCGCGGGCCGCTTCCTCAATTGCGCGAATTCTGCGTGCCGCCTCAGCACGCACTTGATTTTCAATACGAGAAAGTAAGATTTCTCTCGCTTGCTCTTCGGTGAGCCGTGAAATGCGCTCAAGCTCGTTGAGTTGTTCGAGCTTTACCTCCTCCAACTCTTCACGGGTTTGCTCGGCAGCACGTTCGCGCGCGCTAAGCTTGCGCTCACGCTGCTCCAGCGCATCGATTTTTCGATCCAGAACCTCTTCTTTTTGCTGCAAGCGCCGTTCCTGGCGCTGCAGTTCTGCACGCCGTTCGGCATTGTCACGTTCCAGGGCCGCGCGGAAGCGGGCGGTTTCGTCACGTGCCTCATGCAGTGCCTCACGCTGTTGCGCCTGAAGATCGAGCAGTCGCTGCTCATTGACCTCCTTTTCGAGACGCAGGCGTTCTTCAAATTTTTGTTTATTTCGTGTCGTCCCGAGTAAATACCCGGCGTAGAGAGCAACCCCCGCTCCCAAAACCAGGGCAATCAGGACGAGGACGATATCCAACGTCGTTAGCGATGACACTCGGCCTACCTCCAGTAGTCAGGTACACAGGCCTTAAAAGGCGCGAAAAAAAGATATAATGATAGCATACGAATGCCAGATGGCGATGTAATTTAGGTATGCTACGCCAAGCATACTATATAGGAGCCAATCTGTACTGTCAAGCGTAAGTCAACCATCAACTTTTCCAGGAGTGGAAATATGGATTCTCAACCATTGAATAAAGAGCACGAATCTTTACGGGATACTCCCGTTGTCACCAATTTTCTGATGCGTACTGACAGCCCTGACAATGATGAACCGCGCATCTTGATTGTGCGCCGCAGCCAGCGCGTGGGCAGCTATAATGCGCGCTGGGGAGGCATCAGCGGCTTCGTCGAGAAGGGCGTGACGCCCGACGAGCAGGCCTATACCGAAATCCGTGAAGAGACAAGCTTGCAGCGCGACCAGGTGCGCATGCTTAAGCGAGGCGCGGTTGTAGAATATGTCGATGCCTCAATAGGAAGGCACTGGTTCGTTCATCCTTTCCTGTTCGAAGTGCTGACTCCCGATGCCATTCACACTGATTGGGAGGCCGAAGAAATGCGCTGGATCAAACCATCGGAACTCGATCAATACGAAACAGTTCCCAAACTAAAGGAAGCGTATGAATCGGCAATAAATGGGGAAGAAGTCTTTCACTAGGTTTGTGATGCAAGCGGGCATATTTTTCATCGCGCGATGAAAAATATGCCCGCTTGCATCACAAACTTCTCTTTCTCATTGAAGCGTTTGCGCCACCTCGTCGGGAATGACCAGAACATGCTGGCCATAATGGATATCCTGCGCCTTAATCATCGTCGAAGAGTGAATGCCGAGGTGCTGGAGCAGACCACCACTGAGCACGACCCCGGTGATCTGTACGGTGGACGGATTGCTCGTATCAAGCAGCACCTCTCCAACACTGCCAACCACAGTTCCGCTCGCGCTCATGACCCTGAAGGTGGGTAGAGTCTCACCGTCTGGAAGCGAAGAGAGCTGGCTATCTTCCGATGCGCTTTGTATAGCTTCCTCGTTAGCGCAGGTAATCGCATCCTGTCCAATGCCTCGAATATCGGACACATGCAGTATCTTATGGCTGAACAGGCCTGCCTTCACCCGGAAAGCATAGACCTGAGAGGTCGCCGGATCAAAGTAAAAATTGTCAACCGAGCCTATTTTAGTGCCATTCGCAAGGCTGACTACGGCTATTCCGCGCAAGTCCGACCATTTTCTTGCTGCCTGAGGATTTTCCATAGGTATGCTCCTGAAGATCAATGTATCCTGCACCTATTACGTTCTAGTACTATTCTACCTGGCCGTTCCGGGCTGGCGAGGTATGCTCTCCCCGTTGGCAGCGGCGCGAACGCTCAGGATTACTCGACCCCGGCCGGGGTTGAAATATCGATGATCGTCGCGATCCCCTGGCCCACGCCTATGCACATGGTTGCCAGGCCATAGCGACCGCCGCGCCGCTCCAGCTCATGCAATAATGTGACGACCAGGCGCGCTCCGCTGCAGCCAAGCGGATGACCAAGCGCGATGGCACCGCCGTTGACATTGAGCTTTTCCTGGTCGATCTCCAGTTCTCTTATGCATTGCAGGGTCTGGGCGGCAAAAGCCTCGTTCAGTTCGATCAAATCGATATCCTTGATGCTCAGACCGGCGCGCTGTAAGACCTTGCGCGTGGCAGGAATGGGACCGAGGCCCATATACGCCGGATCGACACCCGCTACTGCGGTGGCCACAATGCGCGCGCGAGGGCGCAGGCCGAGTTCCCGGGCACGGCTCAGGGATGTCAGCACCAGGGCAGCCGCGCCATCATTGATTCCCGAAGAGTTGCCTGCCGTCACGCTTCCATCTTTGCGAAAGACGGGCTTGAGCGCGGCCAGCTTCTCCAATGTGGTATCCGGGCGCGGCTGCTCATCCTGGGCAACGATAACCGGCTCCCCCTTTTTCTGCGGGATGGTCACCGGCACGATTTCTTCCGCGAAACGGCCTGCCCACTGCGCGGCTACCGCTCGCTGGTGGCTGCGCAGCGCGTAAGCATCCTGATCGGCGCGGCTGACCGAGTAACGCTCGGCCACATTCTCCGCCGTTTCACCCATACTGTAGGGATGATGCATGGCGGAGAGGCGAGGATTGACGAAGCGCCAGCCAAGGGTGGTATCCTGCAGGTTCATGCTGCGACTGAAGGCGCTATCGGCCTTGCCCAGCACAAATGGCGCGCGCGTCATACTCTCCACGCCCCCCGCCACAAACGTGTCACCCGCGCCGGTCGCGATGGCCTGAGCGGCGCTATTAATGGCCTGCAAGCCGGAGCCGCATAGCCGGTTAACGGTCTGCCCGGCAACGTGAACCGGCAGACCGGCCAGCAACAACGCCATACGGGCAACGTTGCGGTTGTCCTCGCCGGCCTGGTTCGCGCAGCCAAGAATAACATCTTCAACACTACCGGCATCAATACCCGCCCGGCGTACCGCTTCCGCTATCACCAGCGCGGCCAGGTCATCCGGGCGCACATCCTTCAAACTCCCCGCATAGCGTCCGATGGGAGTACGTACCGCTGAGAGGATAACCGCTTCTTCCATAGATTTTTATCTCCCCTGGAAATTCGCTTTCCGCTTTTCGAGGAAAGCGCGCATGCCTTCGCGCATATCTTCGGTGGCGAAGAGCAGGAAGAAGTTCCTGCGCTCCAGCTCCAGGCCTTCGGTGAGCGAGGTTTCAAACGCGGCCTGGACTGCTTCTTTTGCCAGGCGCACGGCGATAGGGGCCTGGGCAGCCACCGTTTTGGCGAGTTTAACCGCTTCCGCCAGGTGTTCGCCCCTTGGCACGACACGATTTACCAGGCCCAGATTGGCCAGTTCCTGCGCCGGAATCTGCGCGCCGGTCAGTACCATTTCCATGGTGCGGTATTTGCCGATGGTGCGCGCCAGGCGTTGCGTTCCACCGGCTCCGGGGATGACGCCGAGCAGAATTTCGGGCTGGCCAAACTTTGCATTCTCAGAAGCGACGATCATGTCGCAATGCATGGCCAGTTCGCAGCCACCGCCAAGCGCGTAGCCACCGACAGCCGCGATCAGGGGCTTGTGAATCCCCCGGATGCGCTGCCAGGCTTCAAAGCCACCTAGCATCATGTCGATGGGCGATTTATCGGACATTTCCTTGATATCGGCCCCCGCCGCAAAAGCCCTGTCGCCAGCGCCGGTAATGACTATGCACCTGATATCATCATCGTTGTCAAATGCTTCCAACGCGCTGGCAAGCTCGCTCACAACATGATGATTGAGGGCATTGAGGACTTCCGGGCGATTGAGGGTGACGATGCCGACGCGCTCATCACGATCAACTAAAATATATTGGTAATTTTCTGGCATACTTCTCCTCGCGAAATAATGGTGGTATATGACGATACTGTTTGTAGTATATCACGCGAAAATGGGAGAGATTCTTCGCTACGCTTCAGAATGACATGGCCCCGGACACACCTGGATGTCTCCGGGGCCATGTCATTCTGAGCGAGTAAGCCAAAGTCCTGAGCGGATTTCCCCCTTGCCGTGCCCTAACTGGAGTGTCGGGGGCCATCCATTCTGGGCGAGTAAGCCAAAGTCCTGAGCGGAGCGAACGGGGAAGAATCTCCACAACGAGCAACCCCTTACCCAGTCGGCACAGGAATAAACAGCACCATGCCATCCAAGGTATATTCGCGGAATTGCTTGCCGTGTTCTTTGTTATATTGCTCAAACGAGGCAATCTCCCATGGCTCGTTCGCGGGGAAAAGAAATGGCACTGTTGGGTTGATCACGTTGGGATTGGGCTGGACGGCACGCGCATCGGGAAGATATGCATCGCTGCCTATAGTGGATGGGTAAGGTGGTTTAGCACACAGAATTTGTTCCTGGCTCTGAAAGAGGAGCCGGTAGCAGGTCCAATATTCCAGGTACACGCGCGTTATTTTCATCCTTAGCAGGTCGTTGACCAGCTGCATCTGTTGCTGTTCGTCCGCGTAAGCGGCGGGTACAGTAGTCACCGTCCAGGCGGTGCTGGCCAGGGCAACCAGAATGACCAGGACCAGCGCGGTACAGCTGAGCCATTTTGTTGTCAATCCAGACCATCTCGGCGTGAGAGAAACTTTCTCCAGGCCCGTGAGCCTCCAGAGGGGCCAGAGAATGGCAGGCGTGGCGACCAGCATGCCGACCAGGTAACGCGTGCTCCACGGCTTTAACCCCGAAAGAGGGCTGCGCAGGTAGAGGAAGATGATCAGCGCGTCAGTCAATAAGAGCATCAAACGCGCAAACTGGCGCGCTGTTTCCCGCTGCATTTCGGGGTTAAACGATTGGCCTTGAGCGGCGTGTTGGGCCGATGAATCGTGGGTGGGCGCGATCAATCGGTCCCTACGGAGCTTCCAGAAAGCGCTGCTCGCCAGTACCATGCCTACCGCTAACAAAAGAATATAGGCAACTCCCCAGCTTCCCTGGAGAACGCTGCAGGATACGGTCAACGAGGTGCGAGGGCCGTAATAGGGCAGATCGTAGACCGTGCAGATCGGTTGAATCCAGGTTGTGAGCGGAATGCCCCACATAAACGTACTGATGAACTGTTTTCTGAAGAGATGGCTCAGCGCCGCCGGACTGGCACCCGCCATGATGCTTGCTCCGCTCTGAAAAGATATCGCGTGGGGAATAGCGGAATAGCCCGGTATCAAAAGAAACCCACCGAGCAGGAAGCCGGCCAGCAAGCAAGGAATAGCCAGCGTGCGCCACTCGCGATAACAGAAAACAAGGATCAAGAGACCGCTGCACACCACGAACGGCAGCACTAAAATATGCACCCAGAGCGCGATGCCCGCCGTCCAACCCCAGGCAAAATAAAGCAGGTAGCGCCAGCGTTTGTGTTCGCCTGCCGTTGCCGCCAGTCGATACGCCAGCAGCATCATTAGCGCGCCGAAGAGGATCAGTTCCATAGCGCCGCCAATGGCACGCAGTTGCTGGATCAGCATATCGGTCGTCGCGAAAGCCAGCAAAAGCAGGGTCAATAGCGCCAGGCGTTTACTGTAGAGCAGGCTGGTTAGCCAGTACATGACGATCATAAAGAGCGCGAACATGATGATCATGCCGATACGCAGCGTAAAAATTGAGACGCCAAAAAGTCGGAAAAAAGGCGCGGCAATATACGCTTCGAGTACGCCCAGGTAGTCCTGGCCATAATGATAGATGGGATGCTGGCCCTGGAAAGCGATGTGCATGCCAGCTATACCCATCTTCCCCTCGTCGCTATTCGTCTCGGGAAAATAAAATAGCACCAGGATGGTACGGAAGATGACGGACAGCGCGATAATGACGCTTGCCGCGATGCCATATGGCCCCATCCGTACATATTTCGAGAGGTTTCGTATCCTGTTTCTCATGTCTCTCCTCTTGTTTCGCTTCTGTCACAAGGGTGGTTGGGAAGAGGGCGACTACAAAGTACGCCCTTACAATGACCACGAGGCCCCTACAAAAACTTTACATGAATTTAAGACGATTACTTACGCTCAAAAAGCTCGTTTCATTTCGGGTAATAGTATTTTTTCTTCGCACCCCAACCAGGACAGGGACGAGTCGCTGTCCCTACTGGACTTTTCCAATCGAAGCGGGGAATCCGTTCCTGTCATTCTGAGCGCAGCGAAGAATCCCAGCGTCCCAAGGTGCAGATTCTTCGCTGCGCTCAGAATGACAGGGCTAGAGATTGATTGCTGCATTCGGTTGTCAGAATTCATTGGGACCGGTCAAGCAGGGCCCAGGTACGAGGTCATATAATACGTACAGTAGTAGAAAAATTTGACAAAAGTAGGAATATATGCCGCTTACAGATATACACACAGTTCTCTCGCAGCGCCCTCGTGGGCTTGTTCTGGACATTGATGGGACGCTGAGTCCTATCGCGCCTACGCCGGAAGAGGCGCGTCTTTATCCCGGTGTAGCTTCTTTATTGGAGCGCGCGCGGGAGCATGCTCATGTTGCTATTGTCACGGGACGCAGCATAGAAAGCGGCGCGGCAATAGTGAATGTTGAGGGATTGACCTATGTCGGCAATCACGGCCTGGAATGGTGCGATGGCTTGCCCTCGACGCACAAGGTACAAATAGTGCCGCAGGCGCTGCCATTCGTGGAGCCAGGCAAACAATTGCTGGACCTGGCGGAACTGGAACTCGTCGCAATGCCAGGAGTACTGATAGAACGCAAGCGTACCGGCGGATCAATACACTATCGCCTTTCTCCCGACCCGGAAGAGGCACGTGAAAAGATACTGGCGCTGCTGGCAGAGCCTGCGCGGGAGCTGCATATGCGTTTGAGCGAGGGCAAATATGTAGTGGAGATCAGGACACCACTGTCAATAGACAAAGGAGTGTCTTTGCGACGTTTCGTAGAGCTTCACCAGTTGCGGGGCGTGATCTATGCCGGAGATGACCGCACCGATCTGGATGCCGTCCTGGAGGTAGCACGCTTGCGACAAGATGGCTTAGCGGCCCTGGCGATTGTTGTTGAGCATAACGATACGCTGCCAGCACTGCTGGAGCGCGCGGATATCATCGTGCATGGAGTGGAGGGTATGGTGGCACTACTGCGCCAGATAGTCGATGAATTGTAAAATGTGCGGGGCAGGAATCAGAGCGAGAGGCCAGGGCGACCGCGAGGGGCGCCCTTTCATAGAAGAACCTTATCCCGCATTCGAAGACACCTCCTTCAATGGAAGGGGCAAGGGAGCAGAAGTGGCCGTATCCAGCAGCGCGTTGATATCTTCTACCTGCCGGCGCAACCAGTGGCTCAGGTCATGCTGCTCGACTTCCTGCCGCGCCAGCGTCGCTAACCTGTGGCGTTCCTGGGGAGGCAGCATCAGGGCCTTATAGAGGGCGTGGGCGGTCTCGGCTGTATCGGTAGGCGAGGTAGGAATACAGGCCTTCGCCATTTGCTGGTAAACTCCGGCTGTGCGCGATAGTACCAGGACACCATCCTTTTTGTTGACGACAGGCCCTTCCTTGGCAACCAGGTTCATACCGTCAATAATCGGATTCACCAGCAGCACGTCATAAAATTGCATAGCGGCAAGGGCTTCTACGCGATCGTTCTGGAAAAACGCATGAATGGGCGTCCACGTATCCGTCCCGTATTTCTGATTGATCTCTTCTATCAGCTTCACAATCTCAGCATTGTGGCGCTGGTACACCGTCAATGATTGGCGCGATGGGACGAGAAAGGCCAGAAAATTGACTTTGCCTTGCAATTCGGGATGCTCATCGAGCATCTGGGCAAATGCCTGGAAGCCGCGCAGGATGTTTTTTGTCGGCTCAACACGATCAACACGCACAATGGTCTTCTCATTAAGCAGGGGGCGCATCTTCTCAGCGGCTCTTTTTCCGGCAGCGCTCTGTACAATTTTGCGCTCCTGGACGACAGAAATGGAAATGGGATAAGCGTTTACCTGGGTAGTGCGCCCGCGCCAGTAAATGGTTCCCCCGCCTTTCACGGTATCGTGTTCAACTTCAACCCCTTCGAGGAACATCTCCGCACCCTGCAAGAAATTACTGGCGTCATTCTCGGTCTGGAAACCAAGAATATCATTGCCAACGAGACCACTAAAGATAGCATACGCAATATTACTGGGCAAGAAATTCCAGTAACGCCCCTCGGGCCACGGAATATGAATAAAATGCTGCAAAACGACGGAGGGATAGCAGGCGCGAATCATCGCGGGCGCGAGATACAGGTGGTAGTCATGCAGCATAACAACGGCCGGGGTTTCCTCGCGTTGAAGCTCCTCGCATACGGCATCCGCGATGGCCTGATTGGCCTTACTATAGCCATTTTTCCACGCATCTTGAATCACCTCATCGCTCAGTTTTTCCGTATGAAGATCGTAGAGGTAGTGCTGTAAAAACCAGAGTAACTGGTTACTGATCTTCTCATAGTGTTTGCGGTAAACAAGCCTGGGAATGGTGACGTAGCGAAGCTGCATCTTTTGACCGGGCAATGGGGAGGGCAGTAATCCATCCTGGGATTCTTTAAATGCAATACGATCTCCTTCGGTCATCGACAAGGCTACCCAGGTGACATTATTGGAGTTGCCAGCATCTGCGAGCGCTGTGACCATTCCGCCTGCTCCCCTGCGGTATTTGAGCGTTTTGCCCTGACTTAAGAAGAATTCGACGGGGCCGCGGTTGGTGGCAATGATAAGACGATCAGCGTGTATCAAGCGAGAAGGCCTTTTTTGTAGCGCCATCTGCGTCGACATACGGTCAATCCTTTCTGCTAGTGACTCGTTGTCTTGCGATCTGGAGCATCCTGCACCCAGCATTCAGATTCACTGTACAGGCGACCACAAAGTAGAGAGCTGTACCCGGCAGGCTGTAGGTGCATGCACCACTTAACTGCCCCTACGAATCGACCGGCCTATGGTTCAAATAACATCAAAATAGCCGGCTGTATTGCAAACACGAGTCTTACTCATTCAGTTGGACTTCTTAAAAAGCACGAAGAAATACCTTTGGCCTATTACCAGCACTTTGTCCAGATGTATCACTTTCCAAACCTACAAAAGGTTTCAGGATGAATGTTCCCCTGGGGCTTTTCCGCATTCCTGTACCAGACAGGGGACGCATTTGAGGAAAATATCCCGGCATTCTCTTCTCTTATTTCCGACTAACCGACTAATATACGCCTGAAAGGCCATTTGAGTTGCAAATTGCTCGTGCTTTCATTGCTCCCTGGCCTTCCTGCACTCTCCACAAGCGCATACTCAATCTCTATCCGCACGAGCAGGAGCGCCCGCGTCCGCCGCAAGCCGTGTCATCCTTCGCTTTCGCTCAGAATGACACGCCACTGGCAAAAATTTGACGGACACCCATACGGCTCTAAGCCTGCGCCTGTACGAACCGAATATGCTATACTCTCTCAAGAAAACACCTGGAATTGGGAACGGCACCGGCGGGACGCGATGAACGCCCCTACGTCCCAATCTTCAGCATCGAAAGGGTTCTGTTTATGACACGGATTGATGGGCGCTCTCAGATACAACTTCGCCCGGTAAAACTCACCGTCGATTATTTGGATTACGCCGAAGGCTCTGTTCTGATTGAAGCCGGAAAGACGCGCGTGTTGTGCGCGGCCAGCGTGGAAGAAAAGGTACCACCATTTCTGGAGGGAACCGGTAAGGGCTGGGTTACGGCGGAATATGCGATGCTGCCGCGCGCAACGCATACGCGCAGTTCTCGCGAGCGTGAGGGTAGGGTGAGCGGCCGCACGCAGGAAATTCAGCGACTGATCGGGCGCTCATTGCGCGCGGTCGTAGATATGCAACAGTTGGGAGCACGCACGATTACGCTGGATTGTGATGTATTGCAGGCCGATGGAGGCACGCGCACGGCTTCGATTACCGGCGCGTACGTGGCATTGTACCGCGCCTGCTCGCTATTAGTGACGCGAGGCCTGCTGGCAGCGCACCCGGTACGCACAGCTGTAGCGGCGGTGAGTGTGGGCATCGTAGGCGGCGAGATTATGCTGGACCTGTGCTATGAAGAGGATTCACGCGCCGACGTTGACTTCAACGTGGTGATGACAGCACAACACCAGTTCGTGGAGGTGCAGGGAACCGGCGAGGGCGGCGTTTTCGACCGTGGCTCCATGGATAAGCTCATCTCGCTGGCCGAACAGGGGATTGACCAGTTGCTCGAGTTGCAGAAGCAGTACTTGTGATTCTGGACAGGCTGGTACCAAAGTACCGTCCTTCGCCTATTCAATGGCAGGCATACGTTTTTGGCAATATGACAGGTGAAGATTGGCGGAGATTGTAGATGTATCAGCATAGCCCATTACTACTTATTGCAAGCTTGAAAGCTTGTAGTCACCTGTGAAGGCATGTTAGAATTCCTCATCAGAGTAGTATTGGGTAGGGGCGATCACGTAGTCGCCTGGCGATCTACCTGCTGGATCAGAGGTAGGGTCGAGAGGAGCGCAAATTGAACGCGAATACAGGCCGGAAATGGTTCTGGCGCATTGTCGATTTTATCAATCCTTTGCGCGACCCAAGTCTAACTGTAGCAGCTGTATTGACATTCATTGAGGAAGCAGGGCAACACGACGCCTGGTACTGGATTATCCTTGTCGGGCTGCTGAACTGGCTGGCAGTGCGCGGCGTGGTCTGGCTGGTAGTACACTTTACATTTGCCAGTACGTTTATTACGCGCCGTTTGTGGTGGGCTATCAAACACCCCCGCCTGGCCTGGCGTATCCTGGATGCGATTGGGCATGAGGAAATTGTGATCGGCGGTCTACCCGCGCTATCCGAAGGCATGGTGCTGCCGGATGGCTCGACTATTTTGAGCTTAAGTCCCTCGTTCGCTACCAGTGGCATGCATGTGATTGGTGAGATACCGGCGGGGACGGAGATACCCATGCTGAGCATGCCCAACGGCCAGCTCGCTCCCAACCTGGCGGCTCTGGCCGGTTCTGGTATTTTCCCCTCTTCTACCACGGGCGCGCTGGCGGGAATGAATAATTCGCCGCAGATGGGCTTTCCGACGATGAATGGGACGGGTTATAACGGCTATGCCAATGGACAGACTCCCGACGGCTTGCCGCAGGCTTTTCCACAGCGTCCTTCGGAAGAGGAAGAGCGCCTGCGCGAGCAATTAGCGCTCTTTTCGCGCCTGATGGATGACTGGATACAATTTACCGAGGAGAAGTGGCGCACGGTGAGCGATAGCCAGCTCGGTTGGAAGCCGTTGCGCGGCAGGTGGAGCAATTGGGAAGATATTTTCCAGGATGTCTATGCCGCCAAAACATCTGATCCTATGGCGCAGGCGGCGCAGGTGGCAGGCGAGGCAACCGCGAGGCGCTTTGAATTTTCCAAAGAGAAAGGGTCTGCGGCTTCCGCCGTGGCCTGCTTCTTGCGCGATATGATGACGCTGCGGCAGGGATTAGAGATATTGCAGACGAACCCGGAGAATGCTTCGGAAACGCCGAGCATACAGCCGGCAGTGCAACCCCCACTACAATTCTCCGGCAATACCGGTCCTCTAAAAGGAGGACGAGCCGGTTCGCCTCGTGGCTCGCTCATTCGCCGCCCATCGCCAATTTACGTGGACGCCGACGCCAACAAGTAGGGGCGCACTCTGGTGGTCGCCCTTGCTTCATTTGCACTTGTGGCCCCACCTCGTCAGGTCCTATCCTATTCTCCTTCAAAGCTAGACCTGAACAACAGCTGGTTGAGCTGCCGATGGTTCAGGCGCGGGCAGCCGGGCCATGGCGGATTCAACCAGTTTTGTTGATGCGAGTACGCGACTCAGCAGTACGGCCAGCAGCGAACCTGTTCCAATGAGCAGCCAGCCCAGGGGAGATGGCAGGACGAGGTGCAGGAAAGTACGCAGAGGCGGTATGGCAAAGGAGGCGGTCAGGACCGCCAGGGAGCCTGTCACCGCTGCGGCGACGGGTCGCGTGAGTGTGCCTTCTGATCGACCCGCGTCAAGTGTCTGGGCCAGCTGGTTGGCGATGATGGTGCCGAAGGCGACGGAACGTGCCTGCTGCAATCCACCCGCTCCGAGCATGATGAGATAAGCTCCCAAAGAAGGCAGGGCGGTGGAGATGCCACGACGTAGAACCTCATTGCGCAAGGGTACATCAAGGGCCGTTGCGCCTTCTCTTCTTAACCCGGCCAGATTGCGATCTTCGGGCCGCTGCAGGGCTACGGCCAGCGCGGGTAGGATATCGGTGATGGCGTTGACGGCCAGAATCTGCGTTGCCGTGAGCGGCGTGCCGGTACCGAGTAGACTGGCGCCGACGACGAGACCAAGCTCACCAATATTACCACCGAGCAAGAGTCCTAGGGCACGACGGATGTTGCGCCAGAAGCTGCGCCCCTCGACGAAGGCTTCGACGAGCGTGGAAAAATCGTCGTCGGCAATCACAATGTCGGCGGTCTGGCGAGCGACCTCTGTACCACCCTGGCCCATGGCGACGCCGACATCGGCCAGGCGCAAAGCGGGGGCATCATTGACGCCGTCACCTGTCATGGCTACAGCGTGACCATGCCTTTGCAGGCTCTCGATGATTCGCAGCTTATCGAGCGGCGTGGCGCGGGCTATGACAACGGCGTGTTCAAGGCGTTCATCCAGTTCTCCATTCTGCAACTCGGCTATCTCAGCGGCGGTAAGCACGACGCCGGAGCCATTGAGCAAACCAGCCTCGTGGGCGATGGCGCGTGCGGTAGAGGGATGATCGCCGGTAATCATGATCACGCGAACTCCAGCTTCCTGGCAGCGCCTGACAGCCGCACGTACAGTGTCTCGCAGGGGATCGCTGATACCTACAAAGCCGAGGGCAGTCAGCTTCTGAGGATTCTCAAGCTCTACATCCGGTGGCCCTTCAGCGACCATAAGGACGCGCAGGCCGCGCTCGGCGAGTTGCTGGGAGCGATTGAGCAACATTTTTCGCCGCTCTTCGTCCAGGGGACGTTTCTCGCCATGCTCAACAATATAACTGCACCTGGAGATGAGGGCTTCGGGTGCGCCTTTGATGCAGAGGCGACCACCGGCAATCGTGGCATGGAATGCGCGCACCGGGTCGAACGATAGTTCGGCCTCGTGCCTGACGTACAATCTGCCATTGAGACCGGCATTGATGGCTCCATGAACGACGGCGATGTCGGTGGGATGCGACCCGGCATCTGGCGCGTCGGGATGCGGGCTGGCAACGGCGGCAGTGAGCAGAACGTGCTGCAATTCGGGAGACAGGTTATGCGATAGCCGGGCTTCCCGGTCCAGGCTGGCTACCAGACTTAGCTCCAGGCGGCCCCTGGTCATGGTGCCCGTCTTGTCGGTGCAGGCTACATCGACGCGGCCAAGCGCCTCGACCGACGATAGACGGCGCACGACGGCATCGCGGGCGGCCAGGCGGCGCGCGACCCCTGCTTCACCAACACGGGCAAGGAGCGGTAAACCCTCGGGAACTCCAGCCAGGGCGATGGTGGCGCCTGTTGCCAGCAGAGCAGCAAGTGGTTGCCCCCACAGGAAGCCGGAGACGACAACCGCGGCACCACCCGCGACAGAGAGCGGGAGGATAAGTTGCAAGATGCGGCTCAAACGCACGCCAAGGGGACTGACCTCTGTTTCATCCTGGGAAAGCGCGGCGGTGGTGGCTCCCATGCGCGTCTGCTGCCCAACGGCTACTACCACGGCACGCCCGGTGCCGGTGGTCACATCTGTGCCTTCAAGGACGATATGGCTGGCGTCTGTATCGCCCTCAGCAACTTTCTGCACGGGCAGCGATTCGCCGGTCAAAGATGCTTCGTCCACTTCGAGGCCCTGGGCGCTGATGACGCGAGCATCGGCGGCTACGCGGTCTCCGGGGGCAAGCAGCAGAATGTCGCCGGGTACGACCTGGCTGGCGGGAATAACCCGTGGGGCATTATCGCGCAGGACACGGGCATTCGAGGTGCCAATTTGCTTGAGGGCTTCGGCGACCTGGTTGGCCTTATGCTCTTGCCAGACGCCTACGGCGATGTTGGCGGCGATGGTGCCGGTGATAATGACGACATCCCCGGTGGCTCCCAGGAAGAGCGAGAGGACGGCGCCCGCGGCCATAATGCCGATGAGTGGAGAGCGAACCTGTTCGAGCAGGGCGGCCAGGAATTGATTGCGGCCAGATTGCGTCCGCACCGGGTGCCATCGCTGCTGGGCCTCGGAACTGCTGAGGCCCTGTTCGGAAGTGCGCAGGGTACGCAGGACATCTTCGACACTGCGTCTTCCCCAGCGTTCGGGCCTGGGGTCTACGAGGCGCGAGATACTTGACCTGGGACGTTCACCCCCACGCAATCGCATCCAGGCATCTCCAACTGCGCTCAGCGCGGTAATATAGGTTGCGCGTCCGGCCAGTTCTATGCCGGGAGCGCCCCGGAATCCCCATACCGCGCCAACGATATTGGATACCGTCGAAAGGGCAACGGAATCACGTACCGCGGCTTCACGACGGGCACCTGCATCGATGATCGCGGCAAGGGCATCAAGGTCGGGCGCGAGTAGATCCGCGCGAGCAGGCAGGCGATAACGATCATCTGTCATTCCTATTGCCAGGTCGCACTCGGCAAATCCCGCCGCGGCACCCGCATTATCCGAGACAAAGGCGACTCGAACGCCTTGCTGCTGCCTGGCACGAATGGCGCTGACCGCGTCGTCGCTTTCGAGCAGGGTGATGTTGGCGCGATGGGCAAGCGCCTGGGCCGCAAGCTGGTCGCCACTGGCAAGGACACCAAGTTCTACTCCGTACACGCGACATATCTGGACGAGGTTCTGAATTCCAGGCGCGAGGCGCGGGCGTATGGCGAGAATACCAAGCGGCTTTTCCTCACCTTCAGAGCGCAGCACCAACACATAATTGCCGCGCTGGCGCAGGCGCGCGGCTTCCGGTATTGAAGCCCAATCCTCGATGGAGCCCAGCGAATACTTTTTTCCCGCGATCTGAGCGGTGGCAGTTTTGCCGTCAAATGCGCCATCAGTCGCGGGCGCGCTGCCGGCCGGCCTGAAGATTCCCCCCCATGGCGAACCGGCGGCGGCTGATACTCCCGCGGCATAGCTGAGGATTTCGGCCATGTCGTACTGTTTGTTGAGCGATAGGGCCGTATTGAGTTCGAGCCGGTCGGTGAGCAGGCGAGTACCATCCAGCAGCAGGAGACCGGGAAGGCGAATGGGCCGGTTTGTGCGCGTACCGACGATTGTCACGCCCGCGCGGATGATCCTTGCCGATGCGCTGAGTTCGGCGCTATCCAGGCCGATCAACGCGGTACGCGGATTGGCCAGTAGCAGCGCGGCCAGCGTGCGGTTGAATGAGCGCGTGAAGAGGGCGGTGAGCCCGGCGTAGGCGAGGGAAAGCGGCCCTACCACGCGCTGGTAGCGGTCGAGGAGCGACGGGGCAACAGGGGCCGGGCGCGGTTGCGGGATAAACGCTTCGAAAGAATTTTCATGATCCAGTTTCAAGACGAATGGGCCACCATACAGCCGCGCGCCGGGTTGGACGGTTCCACTCGGAGCGACCGGAGTTGGCATGCCGTCGCGTCCAATAGCGGTTCCGGTTCCCTCTATGACTGTCGCCGCCAGAGGCGTTCGCTCGCCGGTTTCCAGGTGAATAACGGCATCCGGCTGCGCTGAGGGTGCCTCGGCTATCCTCTTCTCGTGCTGTTTCCATGCGGTCCTGCGAGCCCATGTTTCCGTAAGCAGCCGCAGAGCTTCCGCGCCGGTCAGGGCGAGACCAAAGGGACTGCCGGCAAGCGTGAGGGTGATGATGGCAGGGACGCTGACGAGTAAATCTGCGCCTGTGCGTCCCAGCAGCCTGCGCAATCCAAAGCGAATAGGGGGAATACCTTGCAAAATGGAGATCAGACTGGCGACTTGCAGCGCGGCCCCGGAGCCTGGAAGCGGTTCTGTTACGGAAAAGAGCCGGCGCCCGGCAAGCAGTCCAAGTCCAAGGGCGACGCCAATGGTACGAGCGCTGCTCTGAATCAGCGGGCCTGGATCAAGTGGGTACGCGGGACGATCCTCACCTGGAAGGTCGGGCAATTCCATGCCGGATATCTCGGAAATCAGGTCCTCTAAATCCGCCTCATGTTCATCGAATTCTACGAGGACACGCCCTGTGAGCGGATTGGCTTTCGCGCGCACGCCGGGATGTCGCTCGAGTCGCTCAACCACGCGCTTTGCCATGTGGGGGTCGCGGTCCATGCCACGCACGGCTATACGAGCGCGCACGCCCCCCCCATGTTTTTCGCGCACGGCAGGCGGGGGAGAAGATTGCTCCTTCTGGGCATGAATCATATCCAGATCGAGCGAGTATACCTCTTTAACGAGCGTTTGCTCATCTATGAGAGCCGGGTCGAATTGGATAAGAATATTGCCGGTGATGGAATTTGCCTGTACGTTCTTGACGCCATGTACCTGCCGGAGCTGTGTTTCAAGGCTCCGATTTCCCTGCCCTGACCACGCGGGCACGTGTACGCGAATGCGGCCCGGGATGGTGTGGAGAACACGAGGTTCCTCTGCAACCGCTGCACTCATCATATGCCCAGTTTCTTTCTAGAGGTCGCCTATCTTTTCCGCTCTTGTCGTATGTTTTGTGCCTCGGCCCACATATCTTCGACCTCTTCACGCGCGCGAGCAGCCATGCGCCTTACTTGCAGGCTGGTGATAGCTGTGAAGTGACCGATGCGTTGCGCCAGCTGATCCACCACTTCCTCGGCTCGCTGCGTTGCCAGTTTGCCACCTTCTTCAGCGCGGGCAATAGCCGGCTGTTCAGACTTTTTTCCAGGCGATGTGCTGGGTTGATCTAAGCGATCTGCCTCTTCGCGTATGGAGGAAGCAGCCTGCTGAATGCGTTGCGTGGTAAGGGCAGCGAACAGGTTAAGGCGCTGGCCTAGATTATCTAACAAGGCCTCGGCCCGCTCCGTCGCCGGTTGTTTGGGAGCTTGGCCCGGCGCCTGGCTCATGAAGCTGTTCCCCCCTGATCCTCTGTAGAAGATTTTGTATGATGTGCCGTAGTCTTCCCTGTCGTTTTGCTCTGACCCGTGCTGGCAGCTGAGGTCTCAGCTGACGAGGCGCTGGCTTTTGCCTGGTTCATGGCGTTCTGCGCGGCATTTGATGCGGTAGCTCCTGCCTGCTGAACGTTTTGACCAATACCACGCGCCACTGAAGTGATGGCGTCGCCGGCGACAAGAACGCCTGCCGTGGCATACACTGCTCCGCGCCGTATCCATCCTCTCACTGTAGGTGAGAAGACCGCGGCAGCGACGGCGGCTACGATTGCTACTTCAGGATCGGTAAAGTCTTCCAGTGCCATACTTGCTCTCCTTTTCACGTGTGTTCAAGTGAATGAACGGCTTACCTATCCCCTGAGCTATGGCAAACGCGTGCAACAGTACAAGCATGTATTGATGTACAGGTAGAGTTATGCAAGTAGCGCAGTGAAGTACAATAGCCCCGGTCAGGTATGAAAGCCTTGCTATTCCTTTAGGAATACGGGTAAAAGACCTCTTTCGTTTCATGGCATACCACCAGGCATGTCATTCTGAGCGCGGGGCATGTCATTGTGAGCGCAGGGCATGTCATTCTGAGCGCAGCGAAGAATCTCTGGCCGGCAGGGAAAACGCTTGTGACAGGATGAGGCATCGGAGATAAGATATAATAGGTAAGCAGGAAAGATGGATGCAAAGTAGAGTAGCGAAGATGAGGCCAGTAGAACGATGGTTTCGCACGAAGAACTATAGCAATGGAGGTTTTATTATGCCAGTTGATGTTAATGGGATTACTACAATCGAAGATATAGCAGCGTGGGAAATCCTTGACTCGCGCGGAAATCCGACGATTGAGGTTGAGGTGCTACTGATGGGTGGCGAGAGAGGCGTGGCGGCTGTTCCTTCCGGCGCTTCGACGGGAGTACATGAGGCCGTCGAGCTGCGCGACGGGGACAGGAGTCGCTACGGTGGCAAGGGGGTTCTGAAAGCGGTACATAATGTCAATGGAACCATTCGCGAGGCGATTATTGGGCTGGATGCGATGGATCAGGTATTGATTGATGAGTTGATGATCGAACTGGATGGTACTCCCAACAAGGGCGCTCTGGGGGCCAATGCCATCCTTGGAGTCTCCCTGGCGGTGGCGAAGGCGGCGGCAAATGCGCTGCAAGAGCCGCTATATCGCTATCTGGGCGGTGTCGGGGCACGCACACTACCGGTGCCGATGATGAATATTTTGAACGGCGGGAAGCATGCCGATAATTCGACTGATATGCAGGAGTATATGATTTTGCCGGTCGGCGCTCCAACATTCCGCGAGGCGCTGCGCATGGGTGCCGAAGTCTACCAGTCGCTGAAAAAGGTATTGCATGGCAAAAAGTACAATACCAATGTGGGCGATGAAGGGGGCTTTGCGCCATCGCTCGGCTCCAACCGCGAGGCGTTGGAGTTAATTGTTGCCGCCATTGAGTCGGCAGGTTATAAGCCCGGTATAGACATTTGCCTGGGTATGGACCCGGCGGCCAGCGAGTTCTACGACAATGGCAAATATGTGCTGGCGCGCGAAGGACGGACGCTCAATTCCGGTGAGATGGTGAACCTCTATGAGCAATGGATCGGCGAATACCCGATTATCACGATTGAAGATGGCCTGGCCCAGGATGACTGGGACGGCTGGTCGCTGCTGCGCCAGCGGCTGGGAAATCGCGTTCAACTGGTGGGCGATGACCTGTTCGTGACGAATACGGCGCGCCTCAAACGCGGTATTGAGGAGCATTCGGCCAACTCGATCCTGATCAAGCTCAATCAGATCGGCACGCTGACGGAGACACTCGCGGCCATCGAGATGGCGAAGCGCGCCTCTTTCACGGCGGTTGTCTCGCATCGTTCGGGAGAGACCGAGGATACGACGATTGCCGACCTGGTGGTGGCGACGAATGCCGGGCAGATTAAGACGGGCGCGCCCGCCCGCAGCGAACGCGTCGCCAAGTACAATCGCCTGCTGGTCATCGAGGACGAGCTTGGCGAGAAGACGGCCCGCTACGCCGGCTGGAGCGCGTTTTATAATGTGCCCGCGTTGTATGGACGATAGGAAATAGCTGATGGACGCGAGCCGATTCATGAGCGCCACGCCGAATCCGTAGGGGCCGGTTCACCGTACACACCGCCGATTTATCGGCTCGCGTCCATTGCCGGAATAAGTTGTTCAATTTCATTATTGGATGTGGGGACCGATAAATCGGCGCTGGGCACGATCAATCGGCCCCGCAGCCGTAGGGGCCGATTGATTAATTCGTTCGTCACATTCCCTCATCTGCCCACTCTCCACAAACTCTTCCCCTGACTACGTTTATTTCAGCAGGATTTCTCATGCTACGCATCTGGTATGCAAAAGATGTATGAAATGTTTTAAGCGTGCGTTTTGAGCGTAAAACCGGGCGGAAATCTTGTTTTTGCCGGGTACTGGCAGTGGAAATACTGCCCTGTAGCTCGCCGGATAGACCAAAAGTCCTGTATATTGTGGGGGCGATCTTCCGATTGTCCTGCCATTGGAGAATCGTATGCAACGTAATCTTGTACGCAATGTGCTATTTATCGCTACCAGTGTTGTACTCATTTGCGCCGGTCTGCTGGCGATGCGCCTGGCAGCACGCGCAGATCAGAATTCACCATCGTCTTTGAATGGGAATTTCGTGCCCATGATTGCGCAGGCTCAATACTTACAGGCCAGCGATCCCAATCAGCAGTTGAAGCTCTCTATCGGTCTGCAATTACGCGATGCATCAGATCTGGATACCCTTTTAAGCGCTATTTATAACCCTCAATCTTCGCAATATCACCACTACCTGACGCCTGGCGAGTTCGAACAGTTATTTGCCCCAACGTCAGACCAGGTGCAGCAGGTCGTTGCCTATTTACAGAGCCAGGGTTTGACGGTCAACAGCGTCGCGCCCAACAATCTGCTCATCGATGCCACAGGCACGGTTAGCGCCGTGCAGCAGGCCTTCAATACGCAGATCAATAATTACCAGCTGGGCGGCCAGATTTTCTATGCCAATGCGACTCCACCCAGCGTGCCCTCTTCAATTAGCCAGTACATCGCCTCCATCGGCGGTCTTGACGATAGCGTGCAATATTCGCCGCTTTATTCACGCCTGGCCTCTTCCAGTGTGCATACCGGGCAAAGCCGCATTCATACGTCGCTATTAGCCGGACCTACAAGTGGTTACGGTCCGCAGGATTTGTCCAACGCTTATGATGCGGCACCCTTGCAGAGCGCCGGAATGCTGGGCGATCATCAGACCATCGCGCTCTTCGAACTCGATGGCTACCAGGCCAGCGACGTTGCACAGTATTTCCAGTATTACAATCTCGGCACGCCGAATCTCAGCAACGTGCTGGTCGATAATTTCAGTGGCAACCCGGGACAGGGCGCGATTGAGGTTGAACTAGATATCGAGGTCGCGGCGGCCATGGCACCGCATGCCAGTCAGATTGTCTACGAAGGTCCCAATACGACACAGGGACTGAACGATACATATAACCAGATCGTGCATGACGACAAGGCGCAGATTGTGAGCATCAGCTGGGGATTGTGCGAGACCAGCACCGGCCCGGCAGAGTTGCAGACGCTGGACAACATATTTAAGCAGGGAGCGGCAGAAGGCATGGCGTTCTTCGCGGCCTCTGGCGATTCGGGCGCGTACGATTGCGCCGATAGTAACCTGGCTGTGGACTCGCCCGCCGATGATCCCTATGTGACCGGTGTGGGGGGCACTACTTTGCAGGTCAATGGGGGCGCGTATGGCGGCGAGTCGGTGTGGTCAAATCCGAACGATACGCATCGCAGTCCCAAGGGCGCGGGCAGCGGCGGCGGCGTCAGCAATACCTTCCAGATGCCTTCGTGGCAAACAGGAGCGGGTATCATCAGCAGTTACAGTAGCGGCACGCCCTGCCATGCTCCAAATGGCCAGTATTGCCGCGAGGTGCCGGATATCACGGCGGACGGCGATCCGGCGACGGGCTATGCCATGTACTGCACGGTGGTGAACGCGGGCTGTCCTTCCGGTGGCTGGTTAACGGTTGGTGGTACGAGCGGCGCAGCCCCGTTATGGGCGGGCAGCGCGGCCTTAATCAACCAGTATTTGCAGGCACAGGGCAAGCCGCCTATCGGCAACGCCAACCCTACGCTTTATAGCCTGTTTAACGCGCAACAGCAATTGCCGGCGTTCCATGATATTACCAGCGGCAACAATCTCTATTATCCGGCAACAAGTGGCTACGACATGGGAAGCGGCATAGGGTCGCCCGACATCAACAATATCGCCCACGATCTTGCCTTGCTCAATGGTGGCGGCACACCCACTCCTACACCCTCGCCGACCAGTACCCCTTCGCCATCTCCATCTCCTTCGCCATCACCAACCAGCACGCCCTCACCGACGCCATCCCCTTCGCCGTCTCCGACACCCCCACCGCCATTGATCCAGAACGGCGGATTCGAGAGCGGATTGCCTCCCTGGCAGCAATCCTCATCCGGCGGCTACCAGCTCGTCAGTAATTTTAACGCGCACACGGGACAGAACAGCGCTTACCTGTGTGGTTATCCAGGTTGCGATGATCGCATCTGGCAGATCTTCACCGTACCGACCAGCTATACAAAGATCACCATCACCTACTGGTGGTATTCGGATACGAATAAGACGGGCAATCAATGTTTTGATTACTTCTATAGCCAGGTGCATACGACCAGCGGAGCCACGATTGCGAATATGCAGACGAGTTGCAATACGCAGGTGACGAACTACTGGGTAGCGAAAACCTACGATCTCTCATCAGCTCTCGCGGCATATAAGGGCAAGCAGGTGATGCTCTTCTTCCGCGGCACCAACATGCCGAACCAGTACCAGCCAACTGATTTCTTCGTAGATGATGTGGTTATTAGTGTGCAGTAGGCGCTGTGGAGGATGAAGAGACTCAGCTTTTCCTATCTCACTTTCTAATTGATGTTTAAACTGTCGTCATTTTGGGCGAAACTTAGGTACACTAAAATAAACTCAGTAATCCTTGAGAGAGGATTGCTGAGTTGGAATGAGGATCGACTCCTGGCCGAGTGGTGACACGCCATCTTTTAGTCCCGACTCGGCTTCGTTCTGATGCCGGCGATGACGAGATCGAGCATGCGGTTAGCCCCATCAGGGTCGGACGCATGTTCATTCACCAGGGCGATTCCGTAGACGAGTCGTATCACGTCGAGAATATGGACATCCGTTCGGATTTGGTCTGCGGCCTGGGCGCGGAGCAAGAGAACTTCTCCCGCCTCGTGCATCGCTTTGTTCGCCTCATAGATTCTCGTTCCTGGAACGTGCTTGGCAGCCATGATGGCTGCTCCCATACTCCGCCCTCGAGCCGCGAAGTCCATCTGCAGGCGAAGCCAGCTGACCAGGGCATCGAAAGGAACCGGAGCGCTGGCAAGTTCTTCTGCACGCGCCCTCAGTTCATTGGTCTCATCCAGGAACACGGCCTCAAGGAGATCCTGACGCGTGGGGAAGTGGCGGTACAGCGTTCCAATGGCGACCCCAGCTGATTTAGCAATGTCCTCCAGGACAATGTCAGCGCCGCGCTCTGAAACCGCGACTCGCGCTGTCTTCAGCAAACTGGCATAGTTGCGCTGGGCATCAGCTCGCATTGGGCGGTTGGCTGGTGTTGACTTGTGCATTTCATGCTCCTCCTTTCTCCTTGAGCTAGTGGTCCTTGACAAAGTGAGGATGCCTCCGTTACTATATGAGAAGTAACATGAGGGTTCCTCCGTTTAATAGAGGGAGGTGCCTCATTTTATCATATTCACGATCGATATTACCAGGAGAAGGAGAACTTTCTTATGCATGTTTTCGTCACAGGAGCAACAGGTTACATCGGTACCGCTGTCGTCCATGAACTCATCGGTGCCGGTCATCAGGTCGTCGGTCTTACCCGTTCAGACAAGGGTGCCGAGGCACTGAAGGAAGTTGGGGCCGAGGTGCATCGCGGTACCCTTGACGACCTCGACAGCCTTCGCACCGCTGCGGCTGCAGTGGATGGCGTTATTCACCTGGCGTTTGAGCATAACTTCTCGGACTTCGCAGCCTCGCTCACCACCGATCTGCGTGCCGTCAAGACGATGGGGGCGGCGCTGGAAGGCACGGGCAAGCCATTCGTGACCACCGCTCACCTCAACGGAGAGGCATCTGATAACGCGGTACTCGCACTGACTGGAGTGCGATCATCGGTCGTCTCTCTCTGTCCATCCGTGCATGACCAGGGCGACAAGGGCTTCGTGCCGATGCTGATCACCATCGCTCGCGCGAAGGGCGTCTCTGCCTATATCGGCGATGGATCCAATCGCTGGCCTGCCGTCCATCGCCTCGATGCGGCGCGCCTGTACCGTCTGGCACTGGAAAGCGCCCCGGCGGGGTCACTGCTTCAAGGAGTTGGCGACGAGGGTGTGCCATTCCGCGACATTGCCAGCGTCATCGGTCGCTACCTGAACCTACCGGTAGTCAGCATTTCCCGTGAAGAGGCAGATGCCCACTTCGGCTTCCTCGGCGCCCTGGCAGCGCTCGACATCCCGAGATCGAGTGTACAGACCCAGGAACTCTTGGGATGGCAGCCTGTGCATTTGCGACTTCTCCCGGACCTCGAACAGCACTACTTCACCAACTGATGTGAGGCTCAGGGTCACTCCTCACGACGACAGGTTTTGAGTAGGAACGACCTGGAAGACAGTCAGATCGATGCAGCCCGGCTGCGCGAGGTGTTTGTGGGCTTCGCGCCCCTGCCTTAAGCAGGCGAGTTCGTGTTTCTGGGCGTGGACGCCAGTAACCTGTATCGCCCAGAGGCCGATACAGCCGGGCCGTACGCTGGACTTAAGTGGTGGCCTGTGCGCGCAATCTGCTGGTCCTGGTTCGTCCCCCGGTGGAAAGCTGCTACGGTCCATGGGAAAACCGGCGTGAGTTCCTAACGCTGGCACAGGTGCGATGGGCCATGCCCTCCCTTTTGTGCCATTTAGACACACCTGCTCGCCCACCGAAACCACGCGGAAAAGCATCAGGACGGACCAAGGGCTTTCATCCCAGGAGTCGGACTCGTTATCCGGTCATTTACAAAACGAGCAACAAGTAGGAAAAGAGCAAAAAGGAAGCCGGCAATCATGAGCATATAATGCTTCACACGCGTATCGATAGTGGTTCCGAACTGCTCTCCAATGAGTTTCTATAATTGTGGCTTGCCACTCGTCATTCTCTACAGGAGGAGACGAAGAGGTAGCGAAGTATTGGACTGCTGTTGCCAGGGGTATCACTATCATTTCATATACTTCCCCTTTAGCTAATCCAGTGCTTAGTGGGCCAAACGGGTCAAAAATCGATAGTACCCGGCCATTGCTGAGACGTAGCTTTAAAAAGCGATCGTATACCTTCCCGTTGTAGGTTGCCCCTTCCTCATTCTCAATCAACACTCCTTTAATAAAATCTCCCATTGATCCTCCTTGTTGTAGCTGCTAGTTTAGGGTGAATATGGCATAGCAGTGACTATGAAACCATTCTCGCTCACCACGAGAGACAGATATAGGAAGGATACTGCACCCAGATATGCAAATTGCCCTGCGAATCAATATTGCCATACTCATTATTTTGTCCCTCAATCATCTGCCCCGACGGGTCACTCCTGGTCTCCGGATTCCCGCCGACATACATATAGGGGTTCATCCCCTGCCAGTTCCCCTGCACCTTGTCCGCCGACAAAAACACCCCGGATACTGGGTCATAATAGCGCGCGTGGAAGTAGTCCAGGCCGGTCAAGCTATCATTGTACTGTCCAATGAAGCCCTTCGCCGTGTTGATGCTGCCGGAAGAGTAGCGCCCGTTGCCATAGGGGCCGAAGAGTTGATTGCCCTGCACCGAGGCGCCGCCTGCCGACCAACTGATCTCCGAGAGGATGCTGCCCAGCGCGTCGGTCAGCAAAAAGGGGGTATTGTTGGCGTCCACGTCTCCGATCAGACGGCTGCCCAGGACGTAGTAATACGTGTTGGACTGGTTGCTGCCACTGCCGCTGTACTGGTGTTCTTCCAGCCCGAAGGGGTAGACGATGAGGGTGGTACCGGTGCTGCTGGTCGAACGGCGCAGCACCCGGTTGCCGGTGGCGTCGTAGAGGTATTGCTCCTGGTTGCTGCTGCTGGCGTACCATTGCGTCAGGTGATCCAAAATGTCATAGGTCAGCGTGCCGGTGGTGCTGCTGTAGGTGCGACCGGTGACGTTGCCCCACTGGTCGTAGCTCGTGGTGTAGCCCTGCCCCGTTTGATTGCTACAGGTGGCGCCCAGGCTGTAGAGGCCGGTCAATTGATGTGGCGCGCTGCTGTTGCAGTAGAGATACTGGTACGGCGTGCTGCCGCCATTCAAGGGACCTTGCCAGAGTTGGCCCAGGTGCGTGTAGGCGACGGCGTTGAGATAACGGCTGTATGATCGCAGTAAGCGGCCTGCTAGCTAGCAGCGCGCCGCCCATTCCACACTCGTTTAGAACTCGGGTTGAAGCCACTGAGTCGAACTGTTGTCATCCTACGCGTTCGCTTTGAAGACACATATCCCTTTAATTGCAGCATGACGAAATGCCGGGTCCTTCACATCAGGAAAATATCCCTCAATTGCAAAACACAGGCCTGGAAGATCTCGTATCACGAGATTATCTTCCTCATCTTCTTCCACCGGACCAATTTGCCTTTCGACATCGGCAACCGTTGATCCCAGGCCAATTGTATCCATCAACTTTCCACGATAGCCATCATGAACCATAAAGGGCAAGAGCAATTCTCTGGTCCACGGTGTATCCCAATAACCTAGAGCAAAGATAGCAAGCAGGGTATCGTTTTGGTTCTGGGCCTCCCTCAAGATGTGTACCAACGTCTCCAGGTTGAAGCTTCCCCAACGATCAAGAAAAATCTTCACAGTTCTTTCGGGATATGCCTCTCCTAATTCTTTGAGGGCATAATCTATATGGTCAGGCCAGCTAATCGTAGATTCATTGTTGTCCATCTAGTGGCTCCTTGCTTTTTCTCAACCTACTGGCTCCTCTGTCATCAGTGATCATGCCTATTGATCTGTCACTTTCAACTTTCGTCTGCACTGATGTGGAATTCGTCTGCACTCGGTCAGTGCAGGCGAATTCCACAACAAGGGGTCAGCACCAAATGAAGGGCTTGGAGGAGAATCATTCCCCAAGACGTGGGTAGGGAAACCAATAGGGGCGATAGCTGCCATCTTTGTGACATAATTCTGAGGCTGTGGCCTGGCAGAGAATATCCTGGTCCCAATAGACCCAGATCACCGCTTCACTCATGGGTGATGGACGAACGGTCACCGCTTCATTTGGCCAGTAATGGAGTACATCGTCCCGCTCGTCACGATAATGCCAGCCGTGCCACTCCAACGTTCCATCACTCCCCACTGAGGCTTCATAGGCTGGCAGCACTTCTCGCAAACTGGGGAGAAACCGGCAGGGATCATCATCCAGACGCATCCGCCATCCAGCTTGTCAGGCCGCCCGTTGCTTCGCGAGAAACGGAGCATAGCCAAAAGTACGCTCACACGCTCGATCAAACAGACGCAGATACTGGACGGGATCAAGCACCCGACCGGTCAGTTCCTGCTCCCATTGCTGTACGAAGGCGAATTCGTATGGCGTCACTGCTTCTACCTCGGTTCCCCAGACTTTGGCAGCCTGGATCATCTCGACTGGCAATGGCTGTTGTACGCGTAAGCGGACTGGCGGATGTAAGCACCAGCGATCCTGGCGGAAAAATACCAGCGCATCATAGAGCGCGAAGAGCACATCGGCGTCACCTGGCGGCTCGTGTGTCCTCCGAAAGGCCAGGACTTTTTGCGTGGGTTCGTCGATCACCAAGATCAGAAAAGGCATCATCGTGCTGTGCGCTGTCCGCATCCGAACAGCGGTCTGTTGCCAGCCAATGCGCCAGGTGGTCGCTTGTCTTTGAACCGGGTCACTCGACAGCATGGAGGCGCGGCGACGCCCGAAGAAACAGCAAACCCCAGTCACCACATCGAACGGTAACGCGCAAGTTCCAACGTTGAGCGCCATGCGGCGTAAGATTTCCTCCACCGTTGCAACGCGCCGGAAGAGGGGTGAGACATAGAGGGCCTCGATCAACTCCACCATCGGCTGCGTCACATTGGAGAAAAAGGTGGTCAGGGTCGCTTCTTGTGTCGACGGGGATGCATCTGGCAAGAAGACATGCGACATCCGCTCCTGGATCAGCCCCCACGTATCCATCCCCTTGATCCAGGGAAGAATCTCGTACACCTGGGGTACATAGGCTGCCACTTCTACTAATTGCTCAAGGAGGCGCGGAATCTGGTGGACCGGATCTTCGGCGAGCCAGGCGGGCGCCTCGGGCTGGCAAAACGGATTCGGCCTCATGAGCGAGGGGGCCGTTGTTCTGAGGCAGCCTCATGGGACCCGGCAGGTGAGGGAGGCGGCGGGTGGCGCGGGGTCGGAACCTGCGGAATCAGCGTTAAGCGCAGCGTCTCGGCGAGAATAGTCGGCGTGATGCGTTCGACCTGACGGGCATGTGCAATCTGGCTGGCATATTGCAGCACCACCCGCAGCTTGCGAAAGGAGGGACACACGCGCTGCCAGAGTTGGAAGCCCATCTCGCGATCGGCTGCATCTTCGGACTGATACTGCCAGTAGGGCAACGTCAGAGCAGGCAGCACCGTCGTCAACACCTCCTCCTGGGTGAGCGTCAGAAATTCCATATGCAGGCCAACCCGGCTGACAAACTTCTCATGGCGGGTGATCACCCGCAGGATGCGAGGAAGTCCCACGATCACGATGGGGCAGCCGGTGCGGTCGAAGATATGACGCAACAGTTCAAAGCTTTCAATGTTCAGCCAGTCCCCTTCATCGACCAGCACCAGGTCAAGATCGGTGCGCCGAATGGCTTCGGTGGCGACCGCTTCCATATCATAGACATTGTGACTCGCGTGTTCTCCATTGAGCGTAGTAATCAACGTTTTCGCCACGGCTTTGGCCGTCGAACGTGGGCTGACTTTGATGCTCACACAGGCTGGAAAGCCGCTGTAGGCCCGAGGGGTCAGCGCTTGCAGATAGGTCTGCACGGCAATGGTCTTGCCCACTCCTGCATCTCCCGTGACCACACCCATCGTGGCGTAGCCAGTCTCTTCACGCGACTGCATCATAAACTGCATACAAGCATGAAAGCGTTTGACACTCTGCGTCATGATGGGTACCTGGCCGGTTGGCAAGCGATTTTCAAAATCGAGGTCATCGGCGTATTCAGGAATCATGGGGGGCGTCCTTTCTGGCCTGCGCAGCGCGGGCCACCAAAAAATCAAAGAGGTCTGGGGCGCGAGGGGAGGAAAGAGGAGCAACCAGGACCTCGTGTGGTGGCGTGGCCTGTCGTCCCTTGCGTTGCTCTGTTGTCAATGGATGAGGCGTTTCGAGGGCCTCCCGCGCGGCGTTGATGCGGCGGCATGCCTGTCCTCGCTGGCGACGTTGTGCCTCGACGACCTCCTTTCGCTGGACCGCCTGCCCTTTCGGCGAGGACAGCGCGAAGGCGGTGCAACGCCACTGCTCCCCGAAGAAGACCTCCAGTTCGTCGGGAGCGGTATAGCAGGGGGCTGCGCGCACCAGCACCTCCTCGCCCACCAGCACCGCCAGTTCGGGATGCCAATACCGCTCCCCGGCATACTTGATGCCCTCCTTGAGGACGTGCCGGTGGGTCAGTTCTTTGAGCAGCATATCCAGGAGGCGCTCATCAACCGGTAGCGGTGTGGCGTGCTCCTGCCAGAAGGCGAAGGGCGTCTGTCCGGTCGCGCTGTGCATCTCCTGGTGATACTGGTCGATGAAGGTCCGAAAGCGCTGCTCCAGGTCAGCGAGGGAGAGTTCGGCCTTGGCAGCGGGGTTGCGCTCCACGACGTTTCTGCCCACATAGCCGGGAAGTGTGGCCCACAGACGCGTGTCCAGCGTCTCATGAAAGCGTTCGACGATCCCGCGTATTTGTGGCTCATGTGGAGGTCCGGGAAAGAGTGTGATGCCCAACCCGTGCGCTAATTGCTGCACATGATGGGCAATCAGGTCTTTTCCGTTGTCCACCCAGATTTCATCGGGAACGCCCCCAAACGGCTTCTGTTCGGACGTCCGTATGGCGTCGCGGATCGCAGCCGCCACCATGAAGCGATCCGGGGGATCATAGCTGAAGCGTCCAGCCATCACCAGGCGCGAGACGCTGTCGATCACCAGGGTCAAATACGGGCGCACTTCCCCCGAAAGCGTGCGATGGGAAGGCGCGCGGAGATCGCGGACCAGCACATGCAAGGGAGCCTTGTGATCAATCTGCCAGACGATGCGGTGGGCATCATGCGGAATGGGGTACGTCAAGGCGATAGCGATTGCGGAACTCCTCCTCCCGTCCATCGGCCAGCAGACGCACCGGGGCTGGGATCTGCGCGCAGATGGAGCGCACCTGCCAGAGGCTGGGGGCTGCTTCCCCCGTCGAGGTCGCGTGCTGGCAGGCCAGCTCATACACAAAGCGCACGGGAGCATCCAGGTGCGTGAGGCGCAGGTCTTCGACGATCTGCACCATCTGCGGACTCACGCCATGATGCTTGCCCTTGTCCCCGCGTCCACGTGGTGCCAGCCCGACCAATCCGTCACGCCGGAAGCGCGTGTGGTAGTCCCGCAAGGTACGCAAGCTGACCCCGACCATCTCCGCGCGTTGCGCCAGAACGGTATTGGAGACGTGTGCCTGCTCGGCCAACTCCCCAAGCAAGGCGCGGCGGCGGAAGAGTCCGTCACGTTGTGCTTCTGTAAGCGCGCCTAGATCAGACGGTACGCGGGGCACAACCACACGTCTGGCAGGAGCGAGACCTACCATCCCACCCAGACGATAGCGACGGAGCCACCGCCGTGCCTGAAGGATGGTCCAGCCAGCCCTTTCAGCCAGAGCGCGGAGATCCTCACCGGTGATGGTTTCCGCTTCTGCAAGCTCCCCTAAGACTGCGTAGCGCCTCTCGATGAGCGCCAAGGTCGCTTCAGGAAGTTCAGGCCACTCAGTCGGGACCAGCGCGTCCAGTCCTCCACGCAAATAGCAGGTGTGCCACCTGCGCAGCAGAGCCACCGGGACGCCTACCTGGCGAGCTCGCGCGGCGAGCCTCGTCCCGCTGAGGTCCTCGACCGTCGTTCCGAGCAGCTGCGAGCGGCGACGGGCTTCCGCCGCCTTGAGCTGTGCCAGCGGTAGCATCTCTATCCCTCCTGAGAAGAGCTCTCCTCGCCGATGGTGTAGAGAGGATTGCTCACGGTTGGAACAGCAAGTCGCAAGAAGCGTCTCACCCAAAAGGCCTGGCACCCCGGCGGAGGTGTTCTGTGCCTCTTCCTCAGTTCACCATCGCGTTGCGCCTCCCAGAGGAGTGCTCAATCCACAAGCTGGCGAGGCCGCGGCCTGAGCGAGGCTTAGGCCGCCAACACAAGGAACGATTGCTGGCTACGTCCTGGTAGACAGGCCAGGCGCCTGCTCTTCTGTGTACCCTGCCTCCTGGGAGGAGACGCGCGCCTGGCCTGAACGCACCAGCATCTGCGCCAGGATCACACCTACCAGCAGTGCCATGACCAGGGTGATGATGGACCAGAGCCAATCCGGCTTCTCCACCATCAGAAAGACGATACCCAGCCCCAGCGTCGTCATGCTGATCACGGATGTCCAGTGCAGCGGATGGTTCAGCTCGCGTCTGAAATCGGGGGGAATCGGTCCTTGTCCCAGCGCCGTCGCCCGCTGGGCGATGCGCCGGGCATGTGTCCCATTGAAGGCCGCACCTATAATACTCAAGAGAACCAGCAAGCCCAGTGACAGATCGATCCAGGCGTGACTCCATCCCCAGAAGCCAATCGTCATCGCCAGCCCTGCACCGAGGATGAGCAAGGACGTGATGGGCAACACCACATCCAGCAGCTTGCTGGCGCTGCTCCACGCGCGCACCGTCTCGACAGTATGTGCGTTGCGGACCCCCACCATAATCGCCACCTCAACGGCGAACGCCATAAAGAGGCCCAGGACGCCGAGAATGTGGACAAAGAGGACGAGATGATACCAATCCATAGTGTTCAGCTCCTTTCGTCAATAACCAGTTGCTCATGATTCACATTCGCGCGGTGAAAATCATTCCACGGATAAACGATCCTGGCTTCCTTTTTTTGGCAGAGCGAGTATCGATTGCTCTGAACTCATTGATGCTCCTGCTCCTCCGTGGAACCGGAGATGCGATTCACGGACAACAGCGGGATGGACAGGTCGCGCACCTTCATCAGCACGCCATGCAACGCCGCCTCATCGACCAGTTTCCCGCGCAGCAGGGTCGTGCCGCCTTCCTCATGGGTGATCGCCAACCCCTCGAACCAGGTCGACCAATGGTGATCGAGATGTGCTTGCACACGAATTTCGTACATACTCATAGCGCTGACTTTCTCCTGCTGAGCAAGATCTATTTACCATCGTTTGGAGAGACACGGATCGATGAGCAACCGGTTCACGGAGCAACCATGTGCCGTCCCATCGATCTTGCGTTGTGTCTGCCTGAAGTGTAACCGCAGCAGTGGGTGAGATGCATCCCTCCAAAGTGCTATTGAGGGGTTGATTGTCGTATATGAAGAGATGCTAGCTGGACTGCCCGGGTAATGGAACCACACCCAACTGTTGCATGAGGCTCATGACATTCATCAACAGCCGACTTTCTTTGAGTTTCCCATCAACCCAGATATCAAACACCATCGCAGGGACCGTCACCCCCTTTCCCGTGGGAGGAATACCCAGAAACACCCCCTGGTGGGTACCGCGCCAGGTATTGTAGCTTGCCACCTTCTCCCCTTCAGCCACCAGTTCTTCAATGGTCCATTCAAAGTCGGGAAACGCTGTATGCACCATGGTGAGCGTATCTATCAGCCCCTGGCGCCCCTGCTGTTGCCCGGGAAGTGGATCATGCTCGATATAGTCGAGTGCCACCAGTTCATGAGCAACCGCTATATTTCCTTTGTTCATGACCTCGTCAACAAAGCGCCGCATAAGCGCTTTGTTCTCTTCTGCTGACATTGGTTGTTCTCCTTCTCGAAATAATGATGCATGTCGTGAGGTATTTCATCATTGCCTCTGACCACAGTGTATGTGAGTAGAGGGTTGGAAGACAATGAACCAAGGTGGATACTGGAGGTTTATTTTTTGCGCGACTTTTGGGTAGAAGAAAAAAAACATTAGAGGAGGTGCAGGGATCGCGCACGAGCGAGGGCCTGTGTGCGGCTCTGTACCCCTAGCTTGCCGCAGATGTTATACACGTACTTCTTGACGGTACCCGTACTCACGATCAGGCGTTGGGCAATTTCGCGATTGGAAGCCCCTTCGGCCAGTAACTGCAACACCTCCTGTTCGCGCTTCGTGAGGGGTTCGATGAGTCCATCGGGGTGAGAGAGGAAACGAGCCGTGTCTTCGCCTGCCGGCTCCCCAAAAGCTGCGAGCAGTGTAGCGGCAGAGTGCGGGCTGACCCCGCGTGCGAGCAAGTGGCGCAACAGGTCCCGCACCGGTGTCCCCTCATCGACAAAGAGGCGGACGTACCCCTGCGGTTCGGCGAGGGACAGGGCACGGGAGAGCGCAGAGCAGGCCGCGTTCCGCTCACGTTGTGCAGCCCACGCCAGCGCCTCCAGGAGCAGGAGTTCCAGCACACTCCTTCTGCGCGCTTTCGCCTCAGCGTCCCGCAGCCGTCGCTCCAACCTGTGAGAGATCTCCTGCCAGCGGGAAGCAGATGGGTTCTCACGCCCCTCTACAATGCCTATGCGCAGCAAGGTCAGATAGGCTCGTTCGTTCTGGTACCTGAGATCGTCATCTGTGACCGTGAGGCCGCAGTGTTCCGCCCAGCCCTTCGCTGCCAGAAGGTTGCCCTGCATCAGTTCCATGTGGGCACGCCAGGCGCTCGCGCTCGCCATCAGGGAGGGAGCGAGGTGACGGGCGCCAGCCAGGTGCGTGAACGTGTCCAATGCTGCGAGCGCCTGCGGATACTGGCCGCGTGCCAGATACAGGCGCGCGAGCGTGGTGTAACCGAGCATGAGGACGTGGCCTTCCGCCGTCAGACCGCCCTCGACCAGTTCCATACCCTGTTCCAGGAGATGGGCAGCCTGGTCCAACTCGTTCCACTCCCGCAGAATATCAGCCAGCCCGAAGAAGTAGACCAGGCTTCCGGTGATAGCCTGCAAGTCCTCGGGCCGCGGTGCAACCTGCGCCGCTTGCTCGAACGTCGCTGCTGCCTGGCGCAGCCTCCCCTGCATAGCCTGAAGCTGGGCCAGATTGGTAAGGCTTCGCATGGTCATGGACTGATTCTCGGAGGTCTTGAGCACTGTCACCATCTCCAGGGCCAGCCGCTCCTGCGGCGCGGTCACGTCCCCATCTGCAAGGAATGCCTGGGCAACGTTCAAGCGGGAAATCGGCCCCGGTGTCCTCTCTGGATGCGGCAGCAAGACGAGCGCTTGCTGGGCCTGCGCCACCGAGCGAGCAAGATCGCCCGAGAAGCGAGCCATCACCCCGCGCGTCGCAGCGATATGGCCCCGAAGAAAAGCCGTCTGTTCGGAAGGTGGCTGCCCGTCGAGGCAGCGCTCCGCCATCTGCAGGCGTGCCTCGGCCTCCTCTAACCGATTGGTAAACATCAGGGCGATGGCGTGAATGATGCAGAGCAAGGGGCGCGTGCAGACGAACGATTCAGGCAGGCGAGCAAGCCAACCAAGCACGCGCTGCACCTCCATGCCAAGTCCTGCCCAACTGTTCACATCGATGCGCTCGATCAGATCGGCGGCGCGCTCGATATCTGCAGCAGCGAAGGCGTGCTGGACCGCTTCGGCGAACAATCTCTGCTGCTCATACCAGCGGCTGGCGCGTACGTGCAGGTGAGGGACCAATGACGGATCGTTCTGCTGCAAGCGTGTGCGCAGCACTTCGGCAAACAGGTGGTGATAGCGATACCAGCGCTGCTCATCATCCAGCGCCACCACAAAGAGGTTGGCCTGCTCGAGTGCAGCCAGCCGTGACTGGCTCTCTGGTTGTCCGGTCACGGCATCGCAGAGAGGGCCACTGAGCCGCTCGAGGATGGAGGTGGCGAGCAGAAACGACTGCACCTCGCGTGGTTGGCGCGAGAAGACCTCTGCAGTGAGATAATCAAGGATGAAGCGATGACTGCCGGTGAAGGCGCGGAGAAAGGCGGCAACATCACTCCTGCCGGACAAGGAAAGGGCTGCGAGCTGCAGTCCGGCAATCCATCCTTCTGTCCGCTGGTCGAGCGCAGCCAGGGCTTCAGCCGGCAGGTCAAGCCGCATCACGGTATGTAAAAACTCACGCGCCTCATCGAGATCAAACCGCAGATCGGCGGCCCGGACCTCGGTCAGCTGTCCACGCGCCCGCAGTCGCATCAATGGCAGTGGCGGGTCGGCGCGAGTAGCCATGACCAGGTGCATCTGCGGTGGCAGATGCTCCAACAAGAAAGCTACTCCACCGTGAATGGTCTCGGTCTCAATCACATGATAGTCGTCCAAAACGAGCGCAAACGGATCGGTCACCGACTCAAGCACGTCGTTGATAAGCAAGGCGAGGACGCGCTCCAGGGCAATACCTGGTGACGTTTCGAGCAGTGCTCGTGCCGTCGTCCCCAGTTGCGGATGCAGGGTTTGCAAGGAGGCAAGGAAGTAGGAGAAGAAACGGATTGGCTCGTTCTCCCCGGGTTCAAGCGAGAGCCAGGCGACCGGCGTCCCACTTTCGGCCAGCCATTGAGCTAACAATGTGGTTTTGCCGAAGCCGGCTGGGGCTGAGATAAGGGTCAGGGCAGACTCCATGCCCTGCTGCAGGCGCTCGACGAGGTGGGCACGGGAGACCAGGCGGCTACGCGGGCGAGGTGGGTGGAGTTTGGTCGCAAGCAGTGGATCATGCGGCAGGCGCTGCTCATCCATGGGTATGGCGTGAGAGGGTTCAGCAGGTTCAGCGGTAGAGCCTGCCGCTGAAGGGAAGGCAGCGGCAACCTCCTCTAAGCGAGCGAGGGTGAGATCGGCGCTGCGCCCCAGGTACTTCTTCGCCATCTTCGGGCCAATGCGCCGGTAGGCATACCAATACTGAGCTCCCCTGGGCCTGGCCTCTTTGCGCACCGTCAACTGCCCCTGTTGCCCTTGAAATGAGAAGGAGGAAACGCCTTCTAGCCAGGCGAACCATCCGTTATCATCGAATGGGAAAGGAGGGGAGACGCTACGACCCTCTTCCTCCAGTTCATAGGCTTGGCGATCAGTGTGCCAACGCAGGCGGGGATGGGACGCCGCCATCGCATGGTTCCCCTTTCTTGTACTGCTGCTACCCAACAGGGTTCTCTGTCATAGTATACCTGTTGGGTAGCAGCAGTACAAGAAGGGGGAACTTGCGCGAAGGTTGAGCACTTCGTATAGAACATTTCCCACATCTGCTGATAGCCACATGCGAGAACAGAGTTTCCCGCTGTAGTGTGATATACTCGGGGCAGGCTTCACGCTCAGCAGCGATTCCCGAAAGCCTTGCTAAGCGGGAAAAATTACAGCGAGAAATATTTTTGCGGAGTTTGGAGAACATGATGCAACACGTGACCTCCTTGAAAACGGATCGTTCTGATCAGTCGCCTCATGAGTTCCTGGAGAACTGGCGGCGATTTTTACAGGAGCATGATCATGCAGCAGGGACGGTCAAAAAGTATACCCAGGCCGTTGCGCATTTCCTGGCCTGGTATGAGCAGGAAGAACGCATTCCCCTGCAACTGACAACCCTTACGCCGATCGCACTGATTGGCTACCGCAACGAACTCCAACACGAGCAGCACAAATCTGTCAGCACCATCAACCTGCGCGTGAGCGCCTTGTGCGCCTGGTGCGCCTGGCTCGTCGACCAGGGCTATCTGCCGCTTGATCCAGCAGCACGTGTCAAGCTGGTCAGTGGAGCAGTCGGCTCCAAGCGCGAAGGACTTTCCTCGTCTCAGGTCAATGCGCTGCTTCGCCAGGCGCAGGCCTCCCGCGACCCGGCACGCAATTACGCCATTGTGCAGGTCTTGTTGCAAACGGGCATCCGCTTGAGCGAGTGCAGCGGTCTCACCCTGGGTGATATCACCTTCGGAGAACGCAGTGGTCTGCTGCTGATCCGCGCCGGCAAAGGCAATAAGGTCCGTTCGGTGCCGCTCAATGCCTCGGCGCGCGAGGCCCTGGCCGCCTATGTGGCGCCACGCCTGGAGGTGGAAAGGGTGTCACTCAAGACGGTGGCGGCGAAGTGGCCCAAACCACTATCGCCACGCTCCTTTGAGTCAGTGTGGCTCAGTCAGAAAGGTGGAGCCCTCACCGATGGGACAGATGATTGCCGAGCTGGTGGAGGCTGCAGGTGAACTGGTCCCCGAGGAGACCAGCGCTCACCACCTGCGCCACACCTTTGCCCGCAGTTACCTGGCGCAATATCCAGGAGACCTGGTCGGGCTGGCAGCGCTGTTGGGGCATCGCTCGCTCGATACCACCCGACTCTATAGTGAGCCGTCGGTCTCGACCCTTTCGACTCGCGTTGAACGACTCTCACTGAATGCCTATTCGGGATGAGAGGCAAGGGAAGACACTCGTTTGCCAGTGCAGACGAAAACCACAATCCAGTGCAGACGAAAGTTACAAGTGACATGATCAAAGCTTTCCACCAGAGCCAGTCAATAGTTGCTAATCCTGCTAAACAGCATTATTTATCATAAAATCACATCCTTCCGGACCGCCTCAAGGTTCGACTGCGTTAATACCTTGACGGTAAAATCTAGCCCATTATCCATGAGTTGGTTCACCCTGTTTATGATCTCGACGGCCTGATCAACTGCTTGCGGCTCTATTTGACCCGTTGCTGCACTACTAAAGCTGACCTCAGGCATAACTTTCCGGCCAGTGACCGGGTGGCAATAGATAGCATGTAGACGATGACAAGCATTGTCCTGATTGCTCCTCTGGAAGGTCTGGTGCCTGGAAATCATAGCATTGCCATCCAACGTGCTATACTATAGGCAGGAAGACTTCCTATACGTCCGGCGGGATAGGTTCTAGAGGACAGGCACCAGGTGCTGTCCCTACAGGTTGTCCAGCGGGATGTGTTCTAGAGGGCAGGCACCAGGCGCTGTCCTATAACCAGTATGTTATTTTCGTACAAGGATGATCACAGTATGATTGATTCAGAGGGGGCTATTTCGCCTGCTAATACGCTTTTTGTGATGCTCTGTTTCGAGGGGCCGGATGTCTATTCGACGGCCGGGGGGCTTGGTACGCGGGTGACGGAGTTGAGCGAGGCTCTGGCAATACAGGGCTATACGACCTATCTCTTTTTCATCGGCGATCCAACCAAGCCGGCGACGGAAGCGCGCGTCGATGGACGGCTGATCCTCAAACGCTGGTCGCAGTGGGTGAGCAAGTATTATCTGAATGGGGTCTATGACGGCGAAGAGGCCAAGCTCTATGATTTCAATGAGAGCATTCCGTATTATGTCTATAGCGAGATTGTGCGCCAGGCGGTGGCCGAGGGCAAGACGGTCGTCATTATGGGCGAAGACTGGCATACCGCCGAGGTGATGTGCCGCACTTCCGACCTGTTGCACTGGTTTGGCGTGCGGCAGAGGGTTTTGATGCTGTGGAATCTCAATAGCCTGATGTCGCTGCATCGCATCAATTGGGGCCGCCTCAATTTTGTTACGACGATCTGCACGGTCAGTAAATATATGAAGCACCGGATGTGGAGCTATGGGGTGAACCCGCTGGTGATTCCGAACGGTATTCCGACGCGCCATTTGAACCCGGTGAACGAGGATGATGTGACGCGGTTGCGTGAAATCGCGCGCGGGGGCGATCCACGTCGCCTTTTCCTGTTCAAGATCGGGCGCTTCGATCCTGATAAGCGCTGGATCATGGCAGTCGAGGCCGTGGCGCGTCTGAAATATAGCGGTTACCCGGTGACGTTTTATGTACGCGGGGGCATTGAGCCGCATGGAGCCGATGTGCTGCGCTATGCCTACAACCTGGGGCTGACGATTACCGATGTGGTAGCACAGCGCCCGACGTTGGAGCAATGCCTGGATGCAATGGCGAACGCGGCGCCCGCCGATATTTATAACCTGCGCTTCTTCCTGCCGGAAGAGTTTGTGCGCACGATCTACCGCGCAGCCGATTCGACGCTCGCTAATAGCGGGCACGAGCCGTTTGGCCTGGTGGCGCTCGAAGTGATGGCGGCCCAGGGCATCGCCGTTACAGGCAGCACGGGCGAGGATTACGCCATCTCTTTCGAAAATGCCATCGTTACCGAGACCGATGACCCCGAAGAAATCGTCGGTTACCTGATCTATTTGCGCCGGCATCCAGAGGAGCAGGAGCGCATTCGCTGCGCCGGGCGCAACACCGCCGAGCAGTTCTTATGGGATAAGGTCATCGAGAACCTTGTCAGTAAATTGGAATTTCTCGCGCGTAAACAGGATATACGATTCGTATAAAGCTTTCTCCATTCTTATGGGGTTTGGGAAATGGCCCACCCCGGAAGCGATGATGCACCTTAACGAAATACTTTAGTAATGGGCGTAGGGGCCGATTTATCGGCCTCCGCGTCAATACCTGATTATTTTGTTAAACAACATTATCTGGCCCCTGTACCTCCCCAGGGGATGGAGAGTCGATAGAGCCGATGAAAATGGAGACGCTTGTATGGTTGCGGAACTGGCAATCTATACCGTGGTACACCAGCCGCGCCGCTTGAAACTGCCGGCGCAGCCTATTCCACGGGGAGCTTCGATTGAAGATATTGCGCGTTGCCTTTTCGATGAACGCCTGAACGAACGCTACTTTCACCAGGTGGCGAAAAATAGTTACTACCCTGCCGGGCGCATGTTCCTGGACCTGGTGCGCAAGGGCATGAAGCTGGCGATAGGGTTTTCGCTCTCTTTTTTGCGCCAGGCGATGCTGTGGGATGAGGGCCTGCTGGAGTTGTTCCGCGAACTGGTGACAGAGGAAGATGTGGAGATCATCGGCGTTGAGCCATATCATAGTTTCCAGTTCCTGCTCGATTGCCCTGCTTTTGTGACGCGTATGCGCTGGATGGCTGACGAGCTGGAGCGTATTTTTGGCAAACGACCGGTGGTTACCGATACGACCGAAATGAGCATGTCGGCGTCCATCTATGATGCGCTTGATAGCGCGGGTTTTCGTGGCGCGCTGATGGATGGCCGTCCGTGGGTGCTGCAATGGCGGGAGAGTACGCATCTCTATCGTTACGGCGACGAAAAACCCTATCCACGCCCTATCGAGACGAAACGCCGCAATGGGGACGCACAGAAACAACTATTTGCCCCTCAACCTGCTACACCGCGCAGGCGAGGCAAAACGTCTCCCAACAATAACAGCGAAGTGGAGAGCGATCCTTACCTGCTCGCTCGTCACGTGGAGTTGAGCGACGATGTGGGTTTCCGCTTCTCAGATCGCGGCTGGGCAGGCTACCCGCTCTACGCCGACACATACGCGCAGTGGATTGCCAGCACGCCGGGCGACTTCGTCTTGCTGGGCTGGGATTTTGAAACCTTTGGCGAGCATCATCACGCGGAAAGCGGCATCTTTGATTTCATGCGCGCGCTCCCGCGTGAGCTGCTGAAGCGGGGAGTGAGCTTTGCGACGCCCTGCGCATTGATTGACCGCTACGGCAATGCCGGGAAGATCTATCACCTGCCGCTGCCAGTGTATCCGAGTACGTGGGCCGGCAGCGGTGGCCTCGACTTTTTTCTGGGCAACAGCGCCCAGCGCACGCTGTTCGATCTCATGCGCTACGTCTATGAAGTAGCACAACTGACTGAAAATCCCGATCTGCTTGACCTTGCCGGTTGGTTAACACAGTCCGACAACCTGCACATGATCCAGTGGTTTGGACGTAGCGGTTCGGAGAGCGAGGTTTCGGCCCATTTCACGCCGCAGGAATGGTGGTCTCTGGGCAACGACGGCATCATTTCCGAGCAGCAGCGGGTCTACCTGAACGCGCTGTACGCGATGGAACCATATCTTCCGCCGCGCCTGATACGCCGGGCCAGGCAAAAGAACGGCAACAAGATACCACGCAGGAAAAGCATACCGTCGACGGCGGACGTAACCAGGTTAGCGCGCAATGTGAGCTGACTACCCCCACCAGAACGAGACGGCAATAATGCCATACAATCCGATCAATGTCAGGCCCTCGAGCCAGGTTGACTCACCATCGTAGGTGATGATCGTGCTTAATATGGCTGTCAGCGCCAGCGAGACGACCAGCAAGGGGGCCAGCACCAGCGTCAGGTGCGCGCCGCCTATCACAAAGCTTAACAGTACAAGCACCGGAATCAGGCCCAATGCCACCTGCAACGAGCTATTGAGGATCACGCTGATGGCGTAGTCCGCCTTATTGCGTAGCGCGAACTGGATGCCGACCACATTTTCTACGGCGTTGCCTGCCAGCGCGACGATGACCAGGCCGGTAAAGGCCGGCGAGATGTGCAGGATGGTGATCGCCGGTGTCAACGCGCCCACGAACCAGTCCGAGACGAAGGCCGCGCCGACGCCCGCGCCTACTAACATGGCGACGGTAAACCAGAGCGGCCATAGATGGAGCGAGGCCGTGTTTCTCTTCTGCGCGTCTTCAGGCAGACTGGTTGGGCCACCTTGCAAAGAGACGGGGATGCTGGCGATGAATACTACCAGCAGGATAATTGCGCAAGCGATGCTCAGTCCTTCCTTATGTCCTGCCGCCGGAGTATGCAGCCCATTGACGAGCGTTGGCACGGCCAGCGCAGCAACGGCCAGCATAGTGAGAACGGCGATAGTACGTGGGGCCTGCGATGCAAATCGCTGTGTGCCATTGCGCAGCCCACCCACGAAGAAGGCCAGGCCCAGCACGAACAGGCTGTTCCCCAGGATCGAGCCGACCAGCGCCGCCTGCACTACATCGACCAGCCCGGCGCGCAGGGCAAAGATGCCTACAAAGAGTTCGGGCAGGTTGCCAAGCGCGGATTGCAAGACGCCGGTTGCCCCCGGACCGAGTCGCGAACCGAGTTGATCGGTAGCCTGCCCGACGAGATCGGCCAGCAGGGCAAGCGCTATCCCTGCGACAATAAAAATAAGTACGGCATTCACTGAAAATGCCGTCAGAACACCGGATAAGATGCTGAGGATAAGCGCGCCGCCGATTGTCAGCTGCTCTCTCCGGCTCACAAAACCGCCCCTATTTTTAGATAGCATTTGGATTTGAACTCCTCACCAGGATATTTTTCTAACAGGTCATTCTGAGCAGCCTCGACCATGTCATGCTAAGTGGCCTCGACCGGGTCATTCTGAGCAGCCTCGACCATGTCATTCTGAGCGCAGCGAAGAATCCGCACCCTATCCCACCCGGATTCTTCGCTGCGCTCAGAATGACACGGCCAGAGAGGACTCCGCCGGGGCCGATCAATCGGCGGTGGGCGCGATCAATCGGCCCCTACGGGCCGTAGAGGTCGATTGATCGCGCCCCGGCTAAGCGGCTGGTCTCTTCACATCTCCAACCCTTGTGCCATTTACCGCGATACGCTCCCAGGTACCGGTAGTGTTGGGATACGAAGTAAATGCGCCCGCGTTCTCGAGCAATTGCGAGGCCCTATCGCGCGAGAGTATGTTATATTTCAGCTTCAATTCTAGAATGCGCTGCACCGAGGCGTTGACCTGGTTCATGGATATCTGCCCGCTCTCCACCGCCTGTTTCAGACCGGTCAGCATCGATTGTGTGTCCGATAGACCGCGCGGCCCCAGAATGAGATCTTCACCGGCCTTCACCGCCAGCACTGCTGCCTGGGCCAGGCTGTAGGTGTTGCTGATGCCGCCCATCCATAATGTGTCGCTAATGATGACGCCGTTGAAGTGCAGTTGGTCACGTAGCAGGCCGGTGACAACTTTGGGCGAAAGCGAGGTGGGCAGCTTCGGATCAAGTTGTGGATTGAGGATGTGCGTGACCATCACCATCGGCACAATGCCCTCGTTGATCATTGTGCGGTAGGGTACGAAATCGACGGCGTTCATGGTTGCCAGGCTGCGGTTCATATAGGGCAAGGAATAATGGGGATCGACCGTAGCGCTGCCCAGGCCGGGGAAGTGTTTGAGGCAGCCTATTACGCCGCCCTGTGTCAACCCTTGCAGGTAGGCACGGCCCATATTTGTGACCAGCGTCGGGTTGGAGCCGAAGGTACGCATCGGCAGGCCGGGATTATTGGGATTGGTCAGCACATCGACGATGGGCATGAAGTTGACATTCAACCCCAGAGCCTTCAGGTCTTGCGCGGCGCCGAGGCCCGCATTAAAAGCAACCTGTGGATTGCCGGTCGCGCCAATTTGCTGTTCGGACGGGCGCTCGCCGGTGATCTGGCGCAGTTCATTGACGATGCCACCCTCGAAATCGGTGCTGATGAATAGTGGAATCTGGGCCTGGCCCTGCAATGCCTGGTTAAGCTCGAACAACTGGTTGCTCGTCTGAGCATTGCCGTTCTTATTCTCAATTAAAACGCCGCTAACGTGATCGGCATGCACCATCTGAATATCATCGGCGGTGAGCGTGGAGCCATAAAACTCGACAATGGTCATCTGGCCCAGCTTCTCATCCAGGCTCATGTTTTGTACGAGTTCTTGTGCCACGCCACTATCAGATAGCAGCGTGGGCGACGTTGTGGAAACGGTCGTAGGCGTCGGGGATGGCTGCAAAATTACAACCGTTGGCTTTGCCCCGTTGGAACCGCTCACACCCGAAAACAGGGGAGAACACCCGCTCAGCGTAATCAACAGGCAAATAAGAGCAAGGACGAAAGAACCCGTGCGGCCTCCCTGGAAAAACCTATCAGCGTGGAATCGATGCATTGTCGCGTCCTACCTTTTCCTGCCCGTTGCTCCTGTAGGGGCAGCGCCTTGTACCTGTCCCTACAAGAGCAACAATACATCATCTTTTCCATGCACGTCAAGCGGTTTGAATGTTTGCCAGTTCCTCCAGGCCCAGGTCTTTGATGGCCTTCTCGCGCAGGATAAACTTCTGCACCTTGCCACTGGCGGTGAGAGGATATGTATCGACGAACAGGAAATAGCGGGGCGTTTTCTGGTGGCTGATGCGTCCCTTGCAGAAGTCCCGCAATTCCTGCTCGGTCAATTCCTCGCCGTCGCGCGGGCGCACCGCGGCTACCAATTCCTCGCCAAAAAATTTATCGGGGACGCCGAATACCTGCACATCGGCAACTTTGGGATGCCGGATGAGAAACTCTTCGATCTCGGCGGGGAAGATGTTTTCGCCGCCGCGAATGACCATATCTTTCAGGCGCCCAACAATGTTGACATAGCCCTGGGCATTCATGGTGGCGAGATCGCCGGTATGCAGCCAGCCCTCGCTATCGATCGCTTCGGCAGTCTTTTCGGGCATCTTGTAGTAGCCCTGCATCGCCAGGAAACCACGGCAGCAGAGCTCGCCGCGCTCGCCACAGGAAACAACCTGCTTCGTAACCGGGTCGATAATCTTGACCTCGACATGCGGCAGAGGTGTGCCAACCGTTGCCGATTTTAATTCGAAGCTGTCGTCTGAGCGCGTCAGCGTAATGGCGGCGCTCGCCTCGGTCTGGCCGAAGACGATGGCTACGTCCGCTCCCATGAGTTCCTTGACCTGCTCCATCAAATAGACCGGCACCGGCGAACCGCCGCTGATGACCGTTCGCAGCGAGGAAAGATCATACTCTTTGAACCGCGGATGCTGCATGATTGCCAGCAGCATGGTAGGCACGCCGCCAAGCATAGTGCAGCGTTCGCTGCTGATGACCTGTAGAGCCTTTAAGGGATCGAAAGCCATGAGTGGATGCAGTGTCGCGCCCATGGTGAGAGAGGCGAGGATGGCCAGCACGCAGCCGCCGGCGTGAAAGAATGGCATGCAAGTACAGGTATGATCGTCCTGGCGAATACCCCAACGGTGTGCGAATACCAGCGCATCGTCCACAATGGCATGATGCGGCTGCAATGCGCCCTTGGGAAAGCCGGTGGTGCCGGAGGTATAGAGCATCTGCGCCGGGTCCGAGGGCAGCACTGTAGCCTGTCGCTCGCGCAACGCCTGCTGGCTGATCTCCGAGCCACCCGCGACCATTTCGCGAAACAGTGTTGGCCGCCAGTTCGCCTGCTCTAACAATCCGGCAGGAGGAGCGCCCAGCAGCGAGACGTAGCGCAGCATGGGGAAACGCTCGCTGCTCACTTCGCCGTTCTTTACTCCGGGAGTGACGAATGAGGAGACGGTGGCGATGCAATCATGGTCGCGTATCTTTGCCATGAAGAAGAGGGCTACGACATCGCCCTGCTTCAGGATGTATTCGACTTCGGAAGCACGCAGGGCGGGATTGACCGTGACCAGCACCAGGCCCGCCCTGGCAGCGCCCATTTCCAGCAATATCCAGTCGGGCAGATTGATAGCCCAGGCCGCGACGTGATCTCCCTTTTGCAATCCCAGGGCCATCAGGCCGCGCGCTACTTTGTCGGCCTGCTCGCGATACTCCTGGTAGGTCCAGCGAATGTCGAGCGCGCCACCAAACTCAGGATAACAGGAATAGACCACGGCTTCTTGCTGCGGAATCTCATCCGCGCGACGATCTAAAAGATCACCAACAGTCGTGTTGAGAAGAGAAACGCCCTCGCTTTCGGCCTGCCAATATGACAGCCCATCATTGGTCATGCCCATGATTGCTCTCCCGTTGAAAGTTGAAGATAGAACAAAGGTCTCCAGGCAAATATGGTGAGATTGTACCAGGGATCACGCTATGAGGAAGCATACTATTTGCCGCGATTATTTGCAAGCCTTTCGGAAGGGAATATGATATAGTTTTGTAGGGAAAATCTCCTTGATTCTTCAGACAGCCACAACAGGAGGTAACATGGAAGCTGCACTCTCGGATGTTGTTGTGATCGATCTTTCGCGCGTACTGGCCGGGCCGTATTGTACGATGATGCTGGGCGATCTGGGCGCGACGGTGATAAAGGTTGAGCAGCCGGGCAAGGGAGATGATACACGTTATTTCGGTCCGCCTTATATAGCCGGGGAGAGCGCCTATTACCTGGGCCTCAACCGCAACAAGCGCAGCATTACGCTGGATTTCAGCACGCCGGAGGGCAGGGAAAGGCTATTAGAGCTTGTGCGCACGGCGACGGTGCTGGTGGAAAACTTCCGCCCTGGGACGCTGGAGAAGCAGGGGCTTGGCTATGAGGCGCTGAAAGCAATGAATCCGGGATTGATTTACTGCTCTATTAGCGGGTATGGGCAGACGGGTCCGTATGCATCACGCCCGGGCTATGATTTTGTGGCGCAGGCAGAGTCGGGGATCATGTCGGTGACGGGCGAGATCGATGGAGAGCCGATGCGCGTGGGCGTGCCGGTGGGTGACCTTTCGGCGGGTATGTTCGCCTGCATGGGCATCCTGGCGGCGCTGCGCGTGCGCGACCGCACGGGGAAAGGCCAGTTTATCGATATCTCGCTGCTGGAGACGACCGTCTCGCTGCTCAGCAACGTGTCATCGAATTATTTGATATCGGGCGAAGAGGCGAAACGCTATGGCAACGGGCACCCGAATATTGTGCCATACCAGGCGTTTCGCACGCGCGATGGCTATATCGTAGTGGCCTGCGGCAATGACCGGCTCTACCAGGGACTCTGCCGGTTGCTGGAACGCGCTGACCTGGCGGCGGACCCGCGTTTTGCGACCAATCCGCAGCGCGTGCGCAACCGCGAAGAGCTGGTGCCGGCCTTGCAGGAAGAATTTTTGCGGCGCGATACCGCCGATTGGCTGCCGGAACTGCGGGCCGCGGGCATACCATGCGGCGCTATCAATACGGTGAGCCAGGTATTCAATGACCCACAAATCCAGGCCCGCGGACTGGTCTGGGAATGCGAGCATCCGACTGCCGGCACAATACGGCTCTCTGGCTCGCCCATTCGCCTCTCTGAGACGCCCCCACGGCTCTATAAAGCGCCGCCACTATTGGGGGAGGACGATGAGGCGCTGTAAAAGGATAACATTCCATGCCGGATAAACCGCTCACGACTGAGCAAGTTCTGACCTTGCTGCAAGCCACGCCAATGCGCCTCGCTGCGCTTACCACCGATCTCTCACCAGAAGTGTTGCAGGCAAGGCCCACTTCCGATGAGTGGTCCGCCAACGAGGTGCTGGCCCACCTGCGAGCGTGCGCTGATGTCTGGGGCAACTGCATTGTGACGATACTCGCAGAGGATAAGCCGGTGCTGCAAGCGATTAATCCTCGCGCCTGGATCAAGCGGACGAACTACCTCGAACTGGATTTCCACCTCTCGTTGCGCGCCTTTGCTACGCAGCGTGCCGAACTCCTGGCAGTTCTCGAACCCTTACCGGTTGATGCCTGGAAACGTTCGGCAACAGTGACAGGAGCGGGAAAGGTTCTTGAACGAACCGTACTATTCTATGCGCAGTGGCTGGCTACTCATGAGCGACCACACGTCAAGCAGATCGAGCGCGTTGTCAAAACAATGCATCCAAAAAGCTAAATATCGCATCCACAAATTGCTGGGGCCTCAAAATGAAAAATAAATGACCGCCATTAAAGGCAATCATTTTTGAGCCGTTGATACCTTTATGCATCTCTTCAGCTAACCAGTAAGGAGCGCTTTTGTCTTGCTTCCCATGCAGGATAAGCGTTGGCACCTGTATCTCGCGAAGCCTGTCCGTATAGTCAAAGTTTCTCGATGCCTGAAGCTGATGAGCGAATGCATAATACGGATGCGGGCCTCTGATGGCCGGTATTCTAAGCATAAGTGGAAGCATGCGACGCCGCCAGGTCATGGGAATCCCTTTCATCTTCATGGCTGTCGAAACCAGGATCAGGCTTTTGACCAGTTCAGGATGCTTGAGCGTTAAGGTTACTGCGATGCGCCCGCCCATAGATGTGCCGAGAATATGCGCATGTGTAATACCCAGCGCATACAGCAAGCCGACAGTATCCTCGGCCATCATTTCGATGGAGTAGGGAATATCCGGTTTATCGGTTTGCCCTACTCCACGATTGTCGAACAATATGACCCGGTATTTTGTAGCGAGCTGAGGGAAAATTCCTCTATACATCTTATGGTCGCTGTTCAGCCCGGCAATCAGCACCAGCGGTTCGCCTGCGCCGTGAATTTCATAATACATAGTGATATCGTTCAGTTTTACAGTTGGCATACTTTATTCCTCCTTAGTTATGAAAAGACGTGTGTCCCTTGCTGTATTTTTATCCAACCCCATTGTTACATTTCCACAAGAATCACTCCCAGGATTACAAGCGCCAGGCCAATGATTTTCGCCGGCGTCAGGCTTTCGCCCAACAGAAAATATGATAGAACCAGTGTGACGCCTGGAATGATGAAATCACCATATGCTGTGCGAATGGCTCCGATATGACGAATAAGCCAGAAGGTGAGAAAGAAGCTGATGCAGCTACAAAAGATGGCAAGATAGAGCAGGGCGCCAAGGGTCGCCAGGGTGGGATCGAGCGGATAACCACGTTCGAATAGCAGGCTCATGATAAGCAGGAACGCGCCACTATAAAAGACCTGCCACGTGGTGAGCACCAGCACGGGAATATCCGGGCTGCTATGCTTGGCGGCGCGAATACCCAGGCCATAAATGACGGCCGAACCAAGAACGGCTAATTCGCCGGCCAGGGCAGGCCCACTGCTGGCAAATAGTTGCGCGCTGCCGCTAGGAGCGGGAAGGAATGGCAGCCTCCCCAGCAAGACGATCAATACACCCAGCAAGCCTATCGCCAGGCTGGAAACCAGTTTCCAACCGTGTACCTCGCCCGCATCGCGCAAGGTGAAGAGCGAAGTAAAAATAGGCGTGGTGGACCACATGACGGTCAGCACTCCGACGGGCGCATATGGGGCGGCGGCAAAAAATATACTGCCCGGAATACCAACCATCAACAACGAGATGATACAGACCTGTAGATGCTGCCGCCAGGTTATCGCTAGCTTTTTGCGCTGGATAAGCACGATGGATGCCATGATGCAGAAAGCCAGCGAGAAACGCACGCCCGACAGCAACAGGGGCGGGGCATGCTCGACACCTATTTTAGCGGCAACCGGAAACGATCCCCAGACCAGCACCATAGCGATAAAATTGAGCAGGATGATAAGGCGCGGTGTAGACGAAGTTGTTTGCATGCAGCGAAAGCCTTTGAGATATTTGTGTTTGCCATTCCGTAAGTTAGTATACGATATCGTAGTTACTTCTCCTGGTATTCCCTGGCGGTCCCCAGGACGAGAGAAACCAATCTGGTCTCCAGGACCTGTCATTCTGAGTGAAACGAAGAATCTCTACCCAACTTTCTGAGGAATCACCAGGACTTCCCTGCTTGCACTTACGTTAAAGGAATACTAAGATACGAAAAAAAAGATAGGTCATAGTCAAAGAATCGGAGCATCTCATGCAAACTTCCTTCATCTTAGCCAATATTATTAACTGGGGTTGGCTGAGCATTGGGCCGCCATACATTTATATCAATATCAATCCCGTTATTGTGCAGATCGGGCCGGTAGCCCTGCGCTGGTATGGATTGATGTATGTCGTGGGCATCGTGATCGGTCTGTGGGCTATTCGACATTATACAGAACGCAAGGGTCTTAGCCAGGACATTGTTTACCGCATCTTCTGGTGGTGCCTGGTGGCCGGTTTGATCGGCGGAAGGCTGTACTTCGTAGTGCAGCAGCCGAACTTTTTTTCCTACTACCTGGCGCAACCACAGCACATCTTCGCGACCTGGGAAGGGGGCATGGCCTTCTTCGGCGCCATCTTCCTTGTTATTCCTACGATTTTCTGGCGCGCGCGTGTTGAGCGTATCAATCCACTTGTAGCCATCGATGCCGGTGTGCTATTCGCGATTGTGGGCCAGATCTTCGGGCGTATCGGCAACCTGATCAACGGCGATATCATCGGCTACCGCAGTACCTTGCCCTGGTCAACCGTCTACCAGAATCCCAACAGCTTTGCCTGCCTGAATCCCGCGGCAAATACCTGTAATGTACCTGTTCAACCGGCAGCAGGCTATGAATTGCTTTCCAATATAGCCGTGATGATCTTGATGTTCTACCTGGCCTATCGACTGCGCAGGCCTGGCGTCCTGATGCTGATTTACCTGTATGCCTACGTTATCACGCAATTCCTGCTCTTTTTCGTGCGCGATAACGTGGTCGTCACCTTCCTGGGCCTCAACTGGGGTCTGAAGCAGGCACAATGGACCTCGCTGGTGGTCTTCATCATCTTGCTTCCCATCACCTACCTGGTATTCCGCTATTCAAAGCCAGTTCCAAAAGGTGCTGTGGCCGCGACCTACGGCATTCCGCAAAAGCCAAAGCCTGCAGTCGAGGAGCATAAAGAGGATGACAGTCAAGCGCAGCAAGTAAAAGATGGGGATGTAGTAGATGAAAGGCGCGAAATGCCCAGGGAAACACGTGAAAAGATAGAAGGATAGAGAGTTCAATTTACTCGGTCGCAATAGAAAAGATTATGAGCGCATTCAGGGCTTGAAAGCTAATCTCACCTCCTGACTAGAGGCTGTAAACCATCTTCCGGTGCAAGACCGATATCAGTGTATCGGTCAGCGTAAGAATCGCCTCGAATTGTTCGGCCTGCTGCTCAGCTGATAGGCCCTCCTCTTGCCAGCGGGGTTGCACGTGCTGCGCGAAAGCCGCCAGTTCGCTGCGCACGAGCTGGCGCATCTGAAAGCGGATCAGGGCGGGAAGCGCTACAGGTAGGCCCAGGTCTTCGAGGCGCTCATAAAGCTGGAGTAGTAGAATATCGTCGCCGGTAAAGAGTGGCTCTCCATTATCTCCTGCTCGCGTGGGGAAGAGCAGTCCCTGATCCACCAGTTCGTCGATTCGCGCTTCGGATGCGCCCGACTGCTGCATCAGAGCCTTTTTCGAGATCTGTACATCCTGAGCATTTGAAGTCAGGGGACGCAGCAGGCGCTGTTTGAGCGCCAGGTTCATCTGCACATCGCCATGCCTGGCGCGCACTTCCAGCAATTGTTTGATACTTTCCAGCGGGAGTTGCTGCTCCTTGAGTTCTTTGATAATGCTCAGTACGAGCAGGTGCTCCTGGTTGTAATAGGCGACACGACCATGCATAATCGGCGCTGGCAGCATGCCCTGCGTATTATAAAAGCGGATAGTGCGGCTGGGCATGCCTGAAAGGTGTGCAAGCTCATCAATAGTGTGCAAATCATCGATGCTCTGTGACATGAAAATTGTACCTCGCATTGTAACAGCTGTGCAGCTATTCGTCCGTCCGTGTTGTTTTTAGAGGTGTTGTAACCGTTTTAGCTGTGCCTGAGATATTGTAACATATATACTGTCATATTCAGAAGATGCTTTCAGCGAGCAGAGCCAATGGGCGGAGCAAGCTCCCCTACCCAGCGACCACCACTACTCCTACCGCTACTGGGGCCGCATTACGAGTCCAGCGCCGCCTGCACAGCATTTAGCAACGTGTCGGCGGGACAGGGTTTGGAGAGGAAATCATACGCGCCCAGAGCAAAGGCCTGCTGTATGTGTTTGTCCGCCGAACGCGAGGTCAACAGAATAGTTTTGAGTTTGGAGAACGACGGATGCGTATGTATGATGGTGAGGAGATCGAAGCCATTCAGGTTGGGCATCTCTACGTCCAGCAATAGCACGTCGGGCGAGTGCGCCTGGATAAGCTCTAGCGCCTCCATACCATCACGGGCTTCGTATAATTGATAGCCCACGCGCCCCAGGGTGTGGCGAAGGGATTGACGGATGGAGACGGAATCGTCGGCGATCAGGATTTTCGCATAGGCCAGCTCTGGATGGTTTTGCGTTTGTGCCTGCGCTGATGGCAATGATACTTTGACCGGCTCTTTTTGCTTTTGCGCCTTCTCACTGTGCATGATGAGCTCAGGCAAATCGACGATCAGCAATATATTGCCCGTACCATCGACAGCTGTCCCTAGAATGCCTGGCCGCTGCAAATAGTCCGCCAGAGGTTTCATCACCAGGTCTACCTGCCCCAGTATTTCGTCCACCTGGACTGCCTGTTGCGCAAGAATTAGCCGGGGGTGAATCGTTTGTGGGATACTTCTTGCCACGGGAAAATCCAACAACGCATTGAGGTCATAGAGCCTGGCGACTTCGCGCTGGCTGTAATCGATATGATCCACCTGTGAGAACGGTATCACAACTGATTGATTACCGGTGCGGACAAGCAGTCCCTGCACCATGCTTCGCGAACGAGGGAAGCGCATCTGAAATGCGATGCCCTCCGTTGAGTCGCGGCGCGGTGTGATAGAGCCATGTAAATTGTGAATGGCGCTGTTGAGTGCTTCAATGATGCCACCCGGCACCGGAATCGAAAAACCCGCGTCAATTGCCACTTCGTGATCGCTAGAATGAGCCGCAAGCGTAATTCTTCCGGCCTCTGCCGCGTGTACCTGCGCCGTCATAGCGGCGAGGACGCCCCCGGTCACCAGGTCGAGCAAAGGATTTGCCAGCGCATCCAGGATATCCTGGTCAATGTCTGTTGCCTCGCCGGAGACTTCAAAGTGGATAATGTGCTTTTCCCCTGTGATGCTCCGGGCGGCGCTTCTCAGGCGATCCACAAGGAGAGAAAATGGGGCTGTGTGCAGCGAGAGCGCATCATTACGTATCTGGATGACCTGTTCCTTGTGCTGCTTAAGCAGGGAGTTCAGCCGCGCGAATGCCTGGCGTAGCTGGGCAGCGGCAGTGGCAACATCGGCAATCGCTTCATTGAGCGAAATCGCAAATACATTGCTTTCGCTAAAGCGGTCAACCTCCATCTCATCCCAGTCAGCCAATGCATGCATAGCCGGAATGTGTTGCGAGGATGACGCAACCTTGAACTTACGAGCATGCCCTGTGCGCTGCATGGATTCGCTCAGAATGCGCTCTATAAGCGAGGACGCCGGCTGGTCTTCAAGTATATTCCCCGTGGTATCTGCTTCTCTCGTAGCGAAAGAAGTATACATCGTCTCTAGACGGCGTAGACGGGCCTGGGCATTCTGCAATTCGGCGAGCGCTGCCTCAACCTCCTGCCGGGCGCGCTCCAGGGGCGTTTGTAACTCCAGTATCCGTTCAGTATGCAGCCTAAGCCGGTCCAGATGCTGGCTATTGATATGAGCAAGAGCAAGTGAGCGAGCAGCGGGATAAGCTTCTATATTCCTGGCTATAGCCGGTTGCTCTATGCCTGATACCGGAACATCAGATATGGCGGTACTCAGGTTCCTGTACTCTTCTTCAAGCTCAATAAGGGGCGCCTGGTTCTCACTGCCCTCGGAGACAACACTTTCGAGCGTTGTCTCCAGGGCCTGCACTGCATGTGACAACGCAAGCAGGCCTGCCTCGTATGCTATTGAGCGATTCTTGACCTGCTTGATGACCACCTCGATATGACGGGCAATGGCGGATAGCGCATTGCAGCCCATTGCGCCTGCCGTCCCTTTCAGCTTATGGGCCGCGCGCTGCATCAATGTAAAAGCAGGCGCATCCAGTTGCTCGTTTTGTTGCAATTGCGGAAGGGCCTGGCGCATGCTACCAATATCTTCCCCGGCTTCGGTGACGAACAGCACGAGCATGTCTTCTTCTATGGAATTCGAATCCGGTGCCTGAGCAGGAGATGCGGAAATTGAGGGAGTAGCCGGGGCTTCTGCTGTGGCCGGTACGGGTTCCATATCCTCCATAGCAAGGAAAGCATCGAGGACTGCCTGGTCTTCAGGCGAAAGCTTGTTCTCTTCGGAAAAGGGGAAAATCTCATCCATGATGAGCGGCTGTTCCTATCTGCCGCACGACATCGGCAAGTAACATCGACATATTTATGATGGGCAAGTCAGATTTGTACACCTGGTTCTCGATCCCCCCGCTGAGATGCACAAGCAGGCCGACGCTGACATCGGGAAGCTGTGGATCATTGGCGACAAGTAGCATACCACGAGCAGGATCGATGCCGACCTGGCCGGTGGTCGTCTCACACAGATAGGCATTCAGATCGAGAACGGCAATGGCCTGGCCGCGCCACATCATAATGCCCAGCATCCATCGTGGAATGTCCGGTAACAGGGCAAAGTGTCGCGGCGCATCCAGAACTTCGCAAACGGCCTGCAGCGGGATGAGGAATGTTCCGCAGTTCAGCTTGCATTCAAGGTATTGCGGCGAGCGTATTTCTTCACCAGGAGAAACGCTGGAAATAGCGTTGGCCCGTTCGCGCGCATAATCCCAGAACTCCTCGTCGCTCATCAACTCGAGGCTTTGTGGGTTTATGTGGCGCCGGGGCAGCTGAAGCCGTGCATCGTCTGTGATATGTTCTTCCATGAAAATATGAAAATTTATGAAAGTGACGGAGCACCCAGGTAAGAGCGTATCACAGACATTATCTCTTGTGTTTTGAACGGTTTCGTAATATAGTCCTTTGCTCCTACAAGACGACCCTTGATGCGGTCAATTACCCCGTCACGCGTTGAAAGCATGACGATGACGGTATTATTAAACTGGTGCTTTGTCTTGAGATAACGGGCTACTGTATAGCCGTCCATTTTAGGTAGATTGATATCTAATATCACCAGGTCAGGTGGGCGATGTCGTCTTTCACTTAGCGCGCGCAAGGCCTCAACCCCATCCTCATAACTCACGGATTCGATGCCTTCGCGCTTCAGGCTGGTTTCTATGATCTTACGAACCGTTACAGAATCGTCAATGACCATCACCAGTTTACTCATGTTAACATCCTCTCTCTTCTCCACACTACCATCCAGCGCCAGATCATACGCATACCGGCATACATACATGCATGATCCAGCTCTCGTCACGTCCTTATTAAGAGTGCCGCCTGAGTTTATTACGATAGATCACCCATCGGCCGGAGCCAACGAAATAGCCCGTCACAAGTACTTGCCCTTGTAATGGTCGGTGTCGTGCCCATCGAAGAGAATTCATGTAACCCAGGCAGAAATATGAATCTAAAGCAAATAGTATCATACAAGTGTACGGAGTGCAACGTTTTGGTATAAAGAAACAATTAAATTTTTCGATATCGCCGGGATATGGCCGATGAATCGGGGCCTACGACCCGCGGGTCGGTCGATTTCCGGTCCCGGTAGGGGCGGATTGATCGCGCCCAGCGCCGATTCATCGGCTATCGCGGGTTAGCAAAAATCATAATCGACCCCTACGTGTTTGCTACTGGAAGGGTAAAAGTAAAGGTGCTGCCACGCCCGACCACGCTTTCGGCGCTGATGCGACCCCCATGCGCCTCTACAACGTGGCGAGCAATAGCCAGGCCCAACCCACTGCCGCCTCCACCAGGACCGGTGGCGTACATTTTCGAACGCGAGCGGTTTACTTTGTAAAATCGTTCGAAGATGCGCGGCAGGTCCTCCGCCGGAATGCCAACGCCCGTATCGCGCACAAAGAAGATTTGCGCCTCCCCTCCGGCTTGCAGCTTCGTACCAACGACGACAGTTCCTTCCGATGGAGTAAATTTGATGGCGTTATGTACAAGATTGACAAGCACACGCACTATTTGCTTGCTGTCCGCCGCAACGCGCGTCTTCCCGTCCTGTATCTCGCTACGCAGGGTTACGCGATAGCGTTGCGCCTGCGGTATCATGCGCGCCATCACCTCACGTACCAGCAGTTCGGCTTCGACGGGTTCAATGAGCATAGGCATCTGGCCTGATTCGATGCGTGAGAGTTCAAGCAGTTCCGACACCAGGTCTGTCAGGTGTTCGACCTCGTTTTCGATGCGCTCAACAAAGATTTGCGCCTGCTCAGGATCGGTTTCAATAGCATCTTCCAATGTCTCTGCCAGCAGTCGAACGGAGGCCAGCGGGGTGCGCAGTTCATGCGAGATATTGGCAACGAAATCACGCCGCACCCGCTCCAGGCGGCGCAACTCGGTTAAATCCTCGATCAAAATCACGAAATACTGGTAGCGCCGCGCCTGCGCCTCGGCGTCTTCCTGCCTGCTCGACTTGCGCAAAGGTGTATGCTCCACCGGAGAGACCGATACTTTCCAGAAAATCGTCCCATTGGCTTTTGAATACTCGCCACTGAGAGGAGTGCCCGCCTCAAGACTCTCCTGCACCAGTTGCAGGATAGCGAGATCGGGAATGAGCTGATCCAGCTTCAGGCCCTGCCACGGTTCCGGCCTTTCCAGTAGTTTAACGGCGCGCTGATTGTAAAACCGCACGCTCATGGTGCGATCAATAATCACAATAGGCCAGTAGGAAGCCTCAAGCAGCTTTAAGAAGAAGTGTTCGAAGTTGATCGGCGCCGGATTAGACACTGTGGATCACCTCATTGCGCACCATCGGGAGTATCCGGCGCCTGCGGCGTGCGCGCGGGAGGCGCGAATGTGGCCGTGTAGTCGGAAGAGCTCGTCGATTTTTGGGTTTGAGCACGCAGGCGGCCCATGACGTAGCTATCGAGATAGGCTCCTGCACGAAAACCATCGCAGCGCTTCCTCCCCTCGATTTCAAAGTCGAAACGCTTATAGAGATTGATGGCGCGCTCATTATCGGTATAGACTTCCAATTGCAAGCGCAGCAGGTTGAGCCAGTTGTCGGCGAGATCGATGATGGTGAGCATGAGCATTTTGCCGATGCTCTGTCCCTGGTACGCATCGTGGACGGCCATAGAGATAGTGCCGACATGACGTTCGCGTCCCTCGCCAACTTTGAGATGGATGGCTCCGACGACTTTGCCCCCGATCTCGGCCACAAAGTCATGTACATGTTCGTCGTTCAGCCAGCCTTCAATGATCCTGCGCCACGTCTCGAGGCTTTTGGAGGGAAGCTGCGCGGTCCCCCACAGGACACCAGGCATGTGCATGATTTCATTAATGTCCTCGGCGTCACTCAAGCGAAGTGGGCGAATAGTGATGCGCGTCTGACCCATGACAATTTCCCTACCCCTTCTCGCCCCACGCCGTAATCGGCAACATCAGGCCGCGAAAGTCTTCCTTTAGCATCTCGAGCTGCATGCGTTCGTACAACTGGTCTAACGTCTCCTGGGTGGCGACTCCCATCCGGACGATGAAGCCCTGGAAGAGTTTGAAGACGACAGCGGCATCATGCCGAAAGCCATTATAGGCCTCGGTTCCATAAGAGTAATCGATGACGTGCGCGCGGTAGTTGACACTCGTACAGCCGGCATCGAGCAGGAATTTTCCTAACATCGGCAATACGCCGGTAAAGCGGCCGCTTTCGGTGAAACTCGCGCCTTGCAGCTTGAGCGCGCGTATAACCATGGAGTTCAGTTCCTCCAGCGCGGGACTGTTCGTGAAGTACCACCATTCGCTTTCCGTGAGCCGGATAGTTCCTCCAGGTCGCGTGATGCGCCCAAATTCCTGCATGACTCCTGGCCAGGCGGTAGTGGGAAGAAAATTAATGAACCGGGAATTGACCAGGTCGAAGGATTCGTCGGCGAAATCTAGCGGTTTCTGGATATCCAGAACATGGAAACTGGCATTGTTCAGGCCCTGCACCCGTGCCTGCGCGCGCGCATAATCGATCATCGCCCGGCTGACATCAAATCCAACCACCTCGATATCAGGGTAGGTGAAAGCGACCTCCAGCGCCCAACCGCCCGGGCCACAGGCCGCGTCGAGGATGCGATGAATGCCGGAAAGGTCTGAGCGCTCGGAGAAGAGGCCGCCCATGCCCCTGGTGACGAGACGATCCTGCGCGAGCAGGCGTGCCATCTCCGCCCCGCTCTCGGGATCATTGAAGTAGACATTTCCGCCTTCGGAAGATTTATCGGGTGTTGCCATTACTTTTATGTTCTCCTTTTGCTCGGAAAGAAACGTGCCAGGTTATCTATTGTCGATTAACGAAATGGCGACTGAAGGAGTTCTTGCTCCAATTGTTGCCAGGCAAGCTGTTCCGCCTCTAATGCTGTGACCGGATGCCGGTTAATCGAGGCCTGCCTCATAAGATCGATGGTACGTTGTCGAAACCCCGAAAACGAGGATTTTTGCACCTCATACGAGGGTAACACGCCAAGCGCGATCTGCTCCGGGGTGTAAAACTCCTGGCGATCAAAAGCCAGGGCGATCAACTCGGTATAGCCTTCGATGAGCGAGTAATAGCTCTCACCAAAGTAGCCTGCCTGGGTGCTTGAGATGAGCAGGCAGCCGGCAACGTTGCCGGCAAACATGATGGGAGCGGCAACAGCGCTCCCCTCCCATTTCCCAGCATAGCCAGGAGCGCGATTCGCTTCCTGCCCAAGATTCTGGTTTTCTACGAGGCGAGCCGTACTGACCGCGTAGCCAGCTAGCGATTCGATTCCCAGGAACATGAGATCATTATCCAGTGTACTCGGCCAGGGCGGTGTTCCGCATCCATATACCTCACGCAGACTGCGAACCATCTTCCCATCAGAGGGCGGCATACAGCGCACGACGATTACCGCCATGCCCAGGCGATGCGGGTCGAATTGCAAGAGAACCTGCCGCAGGATGAGATCACAAAGCGACCAGAAGTGCAGGTCCCTGGAAAGCGTAGCAAGGGTATGCAGAACACGAGTATAAAATTCGGCGGGAATAGTGAGTGATGTTTCGACTACCGTCTCATACTCGCTTAAAGCGGGAAAGTCCTTGAACTCTTCTCGAATCAGCCTCAAAAGCAGCTCGCGTTCTTCAGGCCACGCCCTCAACAGGCGCTGTAGGAGCTGCGGGCGGGGAGTGGATTCCTTGCTTGCCCAGCGCGTCAGAGTGACAGGGCTAACCTGCAGGACATGAGCAAGGCGCTGGCGTTCCTGGAGATTCTCAATGCGTTGCCCAAGCAAATCACGCCACGTCTGAGGTTCTTGCATTCCTTTACCTATGAATTCCCTGCTGCTCTCAATGCGCCTCATGCTCATTGTAGTAGAGTAGCAGTACTATGCGCCTCTATCAATCACCAGGAAGGAAGTCCGCGTGCCGGAAAGCATGGTTTCCCTTCTGCATGCAGAATAATGAAAAGACCGGAATCATAACTGTACTGGGTCAACTCGCCACTATCTTCCGGTACAGTATAGCACAGGAAAAAGCTCAATAACAATACTTACATCAACCGGTGATTCCACATAAGTGCGCGAGAGATTCTTCGCTGCGCTCAGAATGACAGGCCCGCGCGCGGGCCTGTCCATCCATGTCGGGGGCCTGTCATTCTGAGCGCAGCGAAGAATCTCTGCCCTGTCATTCAGCCGGGCCACCTCACACGAGCTAAAGGAGAGGCCAGATATCGCGCCTTTTCAGCCCTGGCAGAAGCTAGAGATAGTATCAGTTGAGAAGCAACTGTGGTGTTCGGGAACACGACCAAACTGTGCCCAGGGTACTTGCCCATAGGGCCCGGCGCCATGGAAGTCAAATGCCCAGACCTTGGGATACTTATGTACACTTCCATCCCAGGGATCGCCGGTAACCAGCAAATCATTGCGACCATTGCCGAGCAGATCTACCATGGCCGGCACCCCGCCACTGCCAATTTCTAGCTGCATCTGTAGTTCCAGAGTACCTGTAGCGCTGTAGACCGACAAAAACCCTTGATCTCCGCTCCCCTGGTTGGTTGTAATCGCGATGTCCGGCACGCCATCACCGGTCACATCACCGATAACCGGCGATGAGTTGTCTGTGGAGTTATAACCAAGATTCTGGGGCCAGCCGGATACGTAGGTCCCATCTCCATGTACCGCGGCCAGAGTCGTGTCGGTTTGCACCACGATTTCCGGGTTCGGTGAATTGTCCAGCCTGGCTATCGCGAGTGCTCTTCCGTATGCGGTCATGCCTGGAATGGTAATCGTCTTCAAAAGCACTCCCGCGCCGGAGTAAATCAGCACCGAGGTATTGTTACCTCCTGGGTAGGTAGCAAAGATCAATTGCGGCTTTCCCAGACCAAGCACATCCGCCACGACCGGGAAGGTCCCTTCAAGTCCACTTGAGACACTTATTGGAAAGCCCTTTACAAGAGTACCATCACCATGCCACGCGTAGACTTTTACCCCTCCTGGGGATAGACTCTCACTGGCAGAGATAATCTCCGGCTTGCCATCTCCATCAATATCGGCAATTGTAGGGGTATACAACGTTTGACCGCTATCAACATGGACCGGCCAACCCGGTAAGGGATTACCATGAGCGTCATAACCGGCCAGCGTCCAGTCCTCTTCTTCAACAAAGATCTCGTCGATACCATCTCCATTAATATCAGCAAGCGCTGCTGGTGTAGCAGTGTAATTGTCATCCGGGATCGGCCAGCCGGGCAGCAGGTGACCATGTCCATCAAAAGCCGCCAGGTAAGACTGCCCGCCACTCATATAACCAACCATTACCTGCAGGCCGGGGATGGTCTTAGATAGCTTTCCCAGGGCGGCATAGGCAGCACCCGTAAACTGCGTCGCGGGCCATCCTGGAATGACCTTCCCATCAGGTTCCCAGGCATACAGGGGGCCATTGGCCAATGCCGAAGCGAGGAAGTCAGGTTTGCCGTCGCCGGTGATGTCGCCTACCAGCACATTGATGCCGGGGCCGGCGTGATATGTGCCAGGAGTTTCCGTCGTCATCACCGGGAAGCCTGGCATAATGGATACCCTCCCTGCCAATGGCCCCGACATCTTGCCGTCATGATCATTCCCTTTTGAGAGAGGAGACCGGTAGGCGAATCTATGGACGATTGGGCCTGGACTGGCTGCGGCGACTGCTGGAGTGAGAGCCGCCACCAATATAAAGGAAAAGATGAGGACCAGGCTCCGGAGACCAGACCAACCTGGAATAATGTGTCGATTTGGCGTTGTGTTATTGACTACCGCTTTGCTCATGCCTTGATACCGGTCTAACATGATTGCCTCCTAAACTTGCCGTCCTGCCCTGTTCAGTTTGCAGAGATAACGTCACTATTTTCAGAAAACGTATGAAGTTAAAACATGTAACTGCTTTTCAGACAGGCAATTACATGATTTTTATGGCTGTAGCCTTTGAGAATTTTTGCGGGGGTGCTGAAGCCGAATTTGTCATAATTTGGCCTTCTGTTTGATGATTTGTTTTGCCTGAGAAGCCGGTTGGCCAGAAAGCCACTTTTCCAGCAACGGCAGGGCCGGAGAACATCTCTTGTTTGCAATAAAAAACGCCCAGGAACTTTCTTCCTGGGCTTCTGGCTCCTCGAACAGGATTCGAACCTGTAACCTACCGGTTAACAGCCGGCCGCTCTACCGTTGAGCTATCGAGGAAGGATCGCCGATTGGCTCATCTCACGCAAGCAGTATATCAAGGATGTGCCGTTTTTGTCAATACCTTTTTCTGGTGATTCCCTTTTCTCTCACACATGCATCATGCTGGCCAGCCACAACGCAGCAGCCAGGAAAAAAGCCAGGCTGATGACGGCGATGATGGGGTCCAGCAGCGGGGCACTGACAAGGCTGCCGCGCATGCGCAGGCGCTGCAAAATAGTCGGCAAAACCAGGCCGCAGAGGGCCGCGATTAACAGTGTGAAACCCGCGCTCAGGCCAATGGCCACACCCAGCAGCCAGGAGTGGAAGAGCGCCCAGGTCAGCAAACCCACGATAATGGCGGCCATGATGCCACCGAAAGTCCCCAGGCGCAACTCGCGGAAGATACCACGCAAAAAGTCGATTCCATGCGTGGAACGCAATTGCCAGCCCGCAATGCCCAGCGCCTGCGAACCGACGCTGCCACTGGTCAGCAGCAGCATGGGAACCAGGCAAACCACTCCATTCAGGGCAACAGAAGAGCGCAGCCCCGCTACAAGATGGGTGCCCTGAATACCTGTCGTGCCGAAAATCTGGTAGAGTACCAGCGCCAGCAGAAAACCGGCAACTACATTCACACCTATCCATGTAGCACGACTCAGAACGGCCCGCAGCGAAAAATGCTCCTCTTCTTCGAACTCCTCGACGCTGGCACCGGCCATTTCCGAAAAATCCTCCGCCTGTTCCTCGTGAATGACATCGATGACATCATCGACGGTCACCAGGCCTACGAGGCGATTGTCGGTATCCACCACGGGAACGCCCAGCAGGTCATATTTGGCAATGACGCGCGCCACTTCTTCCTGATCAGTCGTAGTCGTAACTTTGATAATATCCGGATCCATCAGTTCTTTGAGCCGTGTGCCCGGCTCTGCTACGACCAGCTCGCGCAGGGAGACGACGCCGACCAGGTGTTGTTCGTCATCGACGATGTACAGGTAATAGATCATCTCCAGGTGTTCGGAGTGTTGCCGCAGGTAGGCCAGCGCCTCTTCAACAGTCAGTTCCTGTGAGAGCGACAGCACTTCGGTGGTCATGATGCCGCCGGCCGTTTGCGCTCCATAGCGCAGCAATTCGCGGATTTGCCGTGACTCTTCGGCGGGCATCAGGTTCAAAATCTGCTCGGCCTCCTCGGTCGAAATATCCGCCAGGATATCGGCGGCATCGTCCGGCGCAAGCCTCTCCAACAGTTCAGAGGCGCGCTCTGGCTCGAGTTCGCTAAGCAGTTCCGACTGCAAAGGCGTCTCGACCTCGTTCAAAGCATCGGCGGCCGTCTCCGTATCCAGTCGCTCAAGCATTGCCTCCGCGTCCTCAACATCAAGCTGTTCGAGAATATCGGCGATATCGGCTGGATGGAGATCAGACAGCTTGGTATGACTGACACTCAACTGGACACGTGGCACCACGCCTGGGCTTCCAACGGTGGCCGCTCCGGCGCCTGCCGCGGCCATGGCCGGAGTCAGCTGCCCTGTACCGGCCGTGACCACCTGTATTGGCTCAACATAGTTCCAGGTTATTGTGCGTTCAGAAAGCTGGATTGGTACAATATTACTCAATACTTCTATGGGCGCAAGCACACCTAAGCGCCGCAGCAGCCCGCTGAAGCTGATATCTACACCAACCAGCCGGGCCGTGCCCTTAATTTGCGCCAATTTCAAATCATTGACTTTGACAACGCGAAAACCCTGCGTATCGACAATTTGCTTATCTAATAAATCTCTTTTCAGTAATAGCTCGTCTGGCCGCGGTGTATATGACGCTATACGCTGCTGGCTAACAGTGAGATGTATCTGCTCTTCTTCAAGGTTGTGTACCTGGGACCAGGGAATTATCATCTCATTATTGCTGAGCAGAGAACGCACAATGAGAGCGGTAACCAGGGGAAATGTCTCGTTCAGGGAGACGGATATATCATGCAACGAGCCCAGACGCCGCCCCTCGATATCATAAACGCTCCGGCGTAAAAGTGTGCTTAAAAAAATCAATGGTATCACCGTCCTTTCTCACAAAGGTATAGGATATCCTGATGCAGTCTCCAGATGAAACTTTACAGCTTAAACTTATCCACATCTCTGTGGATAAGTGGATAAGCGTTTCAATCTTGTAACGACCGTAACAATACAAAGACTTTCGCAAGGGAATACAATCTAAATCCTGCGTAACTGCTGTAGCGGCGGATTATGCATTCCATGCAAAATGCGTTGATTGTACAATATGGGGGACTGCTGTATGGATGTCTTTGCAGACATCGAGTAGGGTACTCGCGAGAGTACCACTACAGCTGGCCAGGGGGGAAAGCTCTTCAGCCAACTATAAAGGCTAGCATTGTATTGCCACAATTCACGATGCAATACAGACTCATTGAGAAAGGAAAAGGTGGGAAAACACCGGGGCAGATGAAGACTCGATCAAAACGCACTACAAAGACGAGCGATGCGTTTGCTTATCCTGCTACCATACCCAATGAGGCGAAGAACATTCCCAAAAGCAGGCACGCGAAAACCACAGGCCTACTATGACTGGGGCCAGCGTCCATGTCCCTCACCTCCTTTGCCCGAACCAGTTGATGAACTGTACCAGTGGACGACGTTCACATGACGTCGAAAAAACTCTTGAAACCTCTGCTGGTGCGCCATCATTACTGTGGGTAGAACAAGAAAACTTCATCTCTGTAGAGAGTATAGCACGCGGGAGTGCATTTGGGCAAGGGTGATAGTGTATGTAGGACAATTTACTCACTACACCGGTTCGACGCGAATCAGCGTATCCCCTTTCTGCACCACATCCCCATTGTTTGCCACTAAGGCGACGACGCGCCCTGATACTTCGGCCTGAATTTCGTTGAACACTTTCATCGCTTCAATAAGTGCGACGACCTGGCCGGCGTGTACGATATCCCCGGGAGAGACAAAAGGGGGCATTGTAGGTGAAGGGGAAGAGTAATAGACGCCGGTGAGCGGCGCGACGATGGGAATACTATGATCTTCTTTTTTTGGCTTCACCGGCTTTACCGTAATGGCAGGGGATTGCGCAACGCTATTGTTAAAGCCTGTTTGTTCAGCAGGCATGGAGACCATCATCATATCCGGTCGCCGCCGGATAATGATCTCGGTGCCTGCTTCAGTTAATTCCAGTTCGCCAATGGTGGTGCCTTCGAGCAGCGTTACCAGCTCTTCGACACGCTTCATCCACGGCTCTTCATGCTCACGTGTTCCCATCTTATCTTACTCGCATATTTTGATGTGGGGAGGGACGACCACAAGGGTCCCCTCCCTCCTCGAAGCCCACCCTCGCCTACGGTTCGTAGCGTTTAAAAATCAGGCATGCATTATGGCCACCGAAGCCCATAGAGTTGGACATGGCTACGTTTACGGTAGCCTGGCGCGCCTCGTTTGGCACATAGTCGAGATCGCACTCAGGATCGGGGTGGTGCAGGTTGATAGTCGGCGGAATAACGCCCGTCAGGATGGCCATGATAGAGATGACGGCCTCGACTGCCCCTGCCGCTCCCAGCGTATGGCCCAGCATCGATTTGGTTGAACTGATAGCCATGTGATAGGCGTGCTCACCGAAGCAGGTTTTGATGGCCTGCGTCTCCGTCCGGTCATTGTACTGGGTTGAGGTGCCATGCGCATTGATGTAGTCAACCTGCTCGGGACGCAGGTTCGCTTTTTGCAGGGCGCGGCGCATGGCTCGTACCAGGCCTTCACCTTCAGGCGCAGGCTCGGTCACGTGATAGGCATCGCCGGTAGAAGCATAACCTACCATTTCTGCGAGAATATGCGCTCCACGCGCCTTCGCGAATTCCAGGTCTTCCAGGATCAGCATGCCGGAGCCTTCGCCCATCACAAAGCCGTCGCGAGTGGCGTCGAAAGGACGGCTGGCTCCCTGCGGGTCGTCATTGCGTCGCGAGAGCGCGTGCATATTATCGAAAGCGGCCATGGCTATCGGTGTAATGCCTCTTTCAGACCCGCCCGCGATCATGGCTTTGGCATCGCCACGGCGAATGGTTTCCCAGGCTTCGCCTACCGTATTGGCGCTGGTCGCGCAGGCGGATACAGCAGCCCAGTTCGGCCCTTTCGCGCCCGTCATAATGGAGACAAGCCCCGGCGCTCCATCGATGATCATCATATTGATGAAGAATGGGCTGATGCGGTCAGGTCCTCGATCAAAAAGGACTTTGAACTGGTCATGCAGCGTGACCAGCCCGCCAATGCCACTGCCGATGTACACGCCGATGTCGTTGGCATTCTCTTCGGTGATCTGCAAGCCCGCCTGGGCAAGCGCCTGCTTAGAGGTTGCGATAGCGATATGCTCATAGGGGTCGCTGCGGCGAATTTCTTTGCGGTCCATATAGAGGGATGGATCAAAGTCCTTGATCTGCGCACCGAAATGAATACGAAACTGGCTCGTATCATATCCGGTGATCTCGGCCACGCCGGATTTGCCCTGGCAAAGCGCTTCCCAGCTCGAAGCCAGGTCGTTTCCAACCGAGGTGACTAAGCCGAGACCCGTCACAACTACTCGAGACATAGTGTTTTCCTCCCTCTGATAAAATGGCGCACTGCAAACGCCCCAACTACTCTTTTATTCCTAATGATGCGGCCTCTTCTTGTAAGAAACGAGTATAGGTTTCTCCACGAATGAAGCCTTCGTGACGCAACAAACGCTTGTGAAACGGAATGGTCGTTGTGATGCCCTCGATAATATACTCGTCGAGCGCGCGCTGCATGCGAGCAATGGCTGCTTCACGCGTTTCGGCCCACACGATCAACTTTGCCAGCAGCGAGTCATAATGCGGCGGAACGCTGTAGCCCGCGTAGAGATGGCTATCGACCCGCACCCCTGGCCCGCCGGGCGGCAAATACTTTTCTATGATGCCGGTTTGTGGCCGGAAATCGTGTTCCGCATCCTCTGCCGTGATGCGACATTCAATGGCATGGCCACGCAGGTGTATGTCTTCCTGCTCAAGCTGGAGTGGCATTCCGGCGGCAATGCGAATCTGCTCTTTGACCAGGTCGGTACTCGTCACCATCTCGGTTACAGGATGCTCTACCTGCAGGCGCGTATTCATCTCCATGAAATAATAGCGGTCCTGCTCATCCATCAGAAATTCGAGCGTTCCGGCATTGCGGTAGCCGATTTGCTCGACGGCGCGGATGGCCTTCGTGCCTATTTCCTCGCGTAGTTCCGGCGAGAGCAACGGGCTGGGAGACTCTTCGAGTACCTTCTGGTGACGCCTCTGACACGAACAGTTGCGCTCACCCAGGTAGACGCCGTGTCCAAAATTGTCGACCAGCACCTGAATCTCGATATGCCGCGCCCGTGCAAGATAGCGCTCAAGATAGAGGCCATCATCGCGAAAGGCCTCGCGCACCTCGTTCTGCGCTGTCGTGAAGACGCGCTCAAACTCGTCCGGGCGTTTCACCAGGCGGATGCCGCGTCCGCCGCCGCCGGCTGCTGCTTTGAGCATCAAAGGAAAACCGATTTCCTTTGCCGCTTCCAGGCCTTCAGCAAGGGTACGCAGCACAGGCGTCCCCGGCAGCATTGGCAAGCCCAGCTCGGCCATTGCCTCACGCGCCGATACTTTATCGCCCATCAGCGCCATAACCGAGGCGGAAGGGCCGATGAACGTGATATGCGCATCCGCGCAGATTTGGGCAAAGCTGGTATTCTCCGAAAGAAAGCCATACCCGGGATGAATGGCATCCGCGCCGGTTATCATGGCCGCGCTGATGATATTGGGAATGTTCAGGTAACTCTTGCCACTGGCACCTGGCCCGATACAGATATGCTCGTCCGCCATCAATACAGGCAAGGAATCGCGATCAGCTTCAGAGTGGGCAATCACGCAGGGAATACCCATTTCGCGACATGCTCGTATGACGCGCAGCGCTATTTCGCCCCGGTTGGCGATCAAAATTTTACGAAACATAGATGATTGTGGGTTCCACAAAGCTCCTCTGCAAGATACTCCCATCAAGAGATGGGAAGTGTATGCTATTATACCATGAGAACGCGACAAGGGGCTAGATGCTTTGCCGCCCCGATGGAGATTCTTCGCTGCCCTCAGAATGACACGATGAAGGAGCCTCCTTCATCGTGTCATTCTGAGGGCAGCGAAGAATCTCCTGGAAAGAATAACTCTCCCTGGTTCCAATCTTCTTTTAGTACTTATGTTCGCCTTTCATTCTCAAGAATTGGAGAAAGTTTAAAGGGTTCCAGCTCTTGTTTTCATATCGATCAAGCTAATACATCCAACGTATGAAAAGAGCGAGGAAAGCAAGAGGAGGCTCATGGGAAGCCCGTTCTGTCAAAAAGGAGAGGAAGCGTTTAGCGTGGTGTGGGAAGAAGTGGGGAAAACGCTATCCGCTTCCTTAATTAACACGAAAAACTCAGTAGAAAAGTGACAGGAAAACTGTGGAATTTTTTAATGCCCGCGAACTGCTTGTGGATGAATGGGCAGGCCAACCGAATAGCGTGCTGCGAAAAAAACAACCAGGGAGATAGAGAAGAATTGGAATAATGTCAAGTCAGAGATGAATAGTCAAAAGTAGTTGAGCATCAAAATATCATGAATTTGAACAAAGTTTCTATTACAACTGAACATCGTAGTAGCAACAAGCATTCGCTCAATCGAATTTTATAAAATTTAATTGTTTACGTCTTAGTATCAAGAGAGAAAGTTAAGATAGTACTCTGACTGCTTCTTTATTAGGAATATTTGGTTGAAGAGTTTTCTTTATTTTCTCGAAGTAAGTATAATTCAATTGTATTTTATGAAGTTCCAGGATATAATGCAAATAAAGCTCAGCATATCACTCAGGATGAGCTTTACTTGCATTGTATACCGCTGAAAAAAGGAGAATCATATTGGCTAAAGTAGCGACCTTAAATGACCTTGCAATGGATGTAGCCATCGATGCTGCGAAATCGGCCGGCGAAATCCTTCTGAAGCACTACAGGGAGGGCATGTATAGAACGGCATGGAAACAGGATACTTCGTTGCAGACAACAGCTGACCTCGAGTCGGAAAAAGAAATCATAGATAAAATCCTTAGTAGATTCCCGGGTCATAGCATAGAGAGCGAAGAGCGGGGCCCGGTGTCCACATCGTCTTCGTATAAGTGGCTCATAGACCCGCTTGATGGGACAGAAAACTTTGTTCTCGGCATTCCCTATTTCTCATCTAGTATTGCCCTGTGTGAGGAGGGCAAACCGATAATTGCTGTGGTTTATAACCCGGTATCCGATGATCTTTACACCGCTAAAGAAGGTGATGGAGCCTTTCTTAACGGAAGACGGATATATGTTTCTAATGAAGTTGAGTTGAAACGTGCCAGGGCGTGTTTCATTCCAGATTTTGCGACCAAACGAATGCGACAGACAGCCTGCCTGCGAGACAAGCTTTACTACGAGTGCAGAAGAGTGTTGGATACCTGGTCTCCCGCTCTCGATTGGTGCCTGGTTGCAAATGGGAAAGCTGATTTCGTTGTAAGCGTAGCCGGAAATCCCTTACATCCAGATGCAGGGACTTTAATACTTGAAGAAGCTGGAGGGAAGATAACAGACTTCGAAAATCGTACATTCGAATACAAGAATACGGGATGTATTGTTGGAAGTAATTCGTTGCTGCACGACCAATTATTGCAATTGGTAAGTGAGCATTACACGTAAAGGATTACATGCATATGATCGTGACTAGAGGAATCTTGCCTGGAATAACGTTGTTGGATGCTGTAGAAGCAGTAGTATCAGCTATCGATGCTCGGAACTGTTCTTTTGGTCACAGTATACGTGTCGCTTCCTATGCAGTACAAATTGCGGAGGCTGCTGGCTGGCAACAACAAATGTTGGAACAAATACAGCTTGGAGCCCTCCTACACGATATCGGGCAGATTTATTGGCCTGATACGATCATAGAAAAGCAAGGGGTTTCTCTTACTGAAGAGGAGCGAGAAATCATTGAGTCTCATACGCTAAAAGGTGTTGAACTCATAAAGGGCTGGCCTTCTCTTAGTTTTGTTGAACCTTATATCCTTTATCATCAAGAATGGATCGATGGTAGCGGCTACCCATTCGGACTGAAAGGAGACGCATTGCCTGACGAAGTACAGGTAGTTTCACTCGCCGATGTATATGAGGCCCTGAGCCATCCAAGAAAGTACAAGGAACGCTTAGGATTCTCTTCCGACAAAGCTGTGGAAATTATGACCGAGATGAAAGGTAGACGTTGGAAATGCGAGCTATTTGACGTGTTTGTCCATGTTGCCAGAGACTGGTAATAGTGCTTAAAAAGACAAGACCAATACAATGCAAGATAAGGCGCCCACACCGAATCCTCATCACTTAGTTGCTCTTCTTGAGAAATATGCAACACGGATTTTCGCGTTGCTGATAGTTCTTGTTTGTTTCATTTTATTTTATTTCGGCCCACTGCTTGTGCCCAGCTATCAAGCCGTGTTCATCTCTGTTTCTACCTCTTTGCTCGCCTCTCTTATTTTTGCCCTTATTTACAGCTCTGTAGTTGAACACCATCACATGCGGGTAATAAATAATGAGCTATCCATCAGTGTCAAAGATGCTGTAAATGAGATGAAGGAACTTCAACAGGATAATATTAGAAGAATCACTGACTTAACTTTAACGAAAATAGCGGAGATCCAGAGTACTTACTCTCATGAAATCGCACTTCATTTCCGAGAGCTTATTCCATCAGATTATTTCCCACCGTCTAATGAGCCTGATCCGAGGTTCAATAATGTTCTGAGTACTGCATTATCAAAAAGCCATTTATATTTGTTTAAGGGCGTGACGGGCAGATTTATTCCTGCCAGGCTTTCCGTAGTGAACCACCACAATTTAACCTGCAAAATTTTATTGATAGATCCAGCTAATGAAGATCTATTACATCTCTATATCAGGGATAGATTCGGCGGTAATATAGGCAATACCGATATGGCAGAACGTGTTAAAAGGGTCAAAGAAGAAATCTTTATGACCATCGTAGATTTATTCGACCAGGCACGATGGACCTCTATCGATATTAAAATGTATCATGGCCCAATCTTTTATCGAACAGAAATTTTTGACGATCAGGTCTTTATCTCTTACTTCACAGATAAGATGCCAACTGCTTTTCCTACTACTTACCTTTACAATAAAGGCAGTTTTTTCTATACAGCTTTTTTAACAGATTTTAATCAGACCTTTGATCTTGCACCCATATCAATACCCTTTAACTCAAGAAGTACTGAACAGGACCTTCTCAAAATCCTCATACAGATTGGATGTGATGTTGGACGGTTATCGCAATTGCGCAATAAAGCTGCGCAATTTAGGGAAAATTTCCTGGGTAAAAATTGACCAGGTATTTGATACTTGTCTATTTTCCCATTAAATCGCTACCCCGAAAATCGCATTCAACAGCCACAAAACCACCAGAAATGTGACGGAGATGGTCGTGATCCAGGCCAGGATATTGGAGGCGGTTTTATTGACACGACGCCCCATCAGGCGGCGATTGTTTATGAGCAGGATGACGAAGACGAGCAGGATCGGCATCATGGCCGCATTCACGTCCTGCAGTATGATGAGTACCTGGATAAATGGCAGGCCTGGAATGAGCGAGACGATCACGCCCAGGACGATCATGCCGGTAAAGATGGACTGGAAGACAGGTGCTTCCCGGAAGCTGCGCGATACACCGCGTTCAAACCCAAATGCTTCAGAGATACCATAGGCTGTGGTGAGCGGTAACACTGCGCCGGCGAGCAGCGAGGCTCCGAACAGGCCCAGCCCGAAGAGCAGCGAGGCGTACTGGCCGGCGAATGCGCGCAGAGCAAATGCCGCGTCAGCAGCGGTATTGACAACCTGGTGGGCAACGAAGAGCGTCGCGCCGGTGGCGATAATCATAAATGCCGAGATGATATTGGAGAAAATGGTGCTGCTATAGACATCAACTTTCTCATACACGTACTCTTCCATGCGGATGCCCTTGTCGGCAACGGCTGACTGGAGGTAAAAGAGCATATAGGGACTGAGCGTCGTGCCAACGAGGGCAGCCGTGGTAGGCCAGTAGTTTGCATCCATGCTGAGGCGGGGCGCGATGAATCCTTTAGCAACCTCGTGCCAGCTGGGATGCGCGGCAAAAGCGGCAGGAATATAGGCCAGGAAACCAAGCGAGATAATCAGGAAAACGATCTCTACACGCCGGTAGGTTCCGCGCGTGACGAGCCACCAGAGTATCAGTCCGGAGAGGGGAACGACCAGGTAAATAAGCGGCGTGTACGGGTCATCCGCCAGTACCTGGACGCTGGCGGCGATTCCGATAAACTCTGAGATTGTTACGCCGGTATTGGCGACCAGTAGCGCCAGCATTGCCAGCACCGTCCAGCGGACTCCAAACTGCTCGCGGATCAGGTCGGATAGCCCTTTGCCGGTTACGGCCCCCATACGCGCGCACATCTCCTGTACGATGCCCACAAAGACGGCGGTGATCGCGAGCGCCCACAGCAGATTGTATCCATAGCTGGCTCCTGCCGAGGAATAGGTTGCTACTCCGCCGGCATCATTTCCCGCGTTGGCGGCGATGATGCCTGGCCCCAGAATGGCTAAGAGCCGGAAAATGGGCGACATGCGACGAAAACGCGGGCGGGAGCGTTCGCGTCTTCTGGACTGAGCGCGGTCTTGTAAGCTGGTTGCTGGTGCTTGCTGATCTGGAGTTTTCATCAGGAATCCATCCGGGTATGGGTGGTTATGCAGATAATCTGAGCTATTTGGTTATCGCAAACTATTCTTCCTGAAGGATAGTAACACGCCAGAGGGGGTCAGGGCAAGCTATTGGAGAGCCGGAATGTGGAACTCCAGCTCTCCAGGGGGATTCTCCGGATATGGTAATTTTGCGCTTGAACCATTTCAGGATTGGGCGACGTTGGGTGGGGGGCTCGGAACTTCAATACCGAATTGCTGGGCGTACTCCGCATTGAGCCGGGACCAACCGAACTTCATCGCCTCGCCACCAACGATGCGGCCAATGGGAGTTCCGCTGAGAAGGTGATCCAGAACATCCAAACAAATGTGCCACCCGGCAGCACCCATTGAGATGAAGCGGCGATTGATGTCGTGCCACAGCGTCAGGCGCGTGCCACCATTAAAGGCTTCGAGTTCCCACCGCATAGCGTAGCCGCCCCAGTTGTACTCAAGCACCGAAGGCGCGTCGGCTCGCGTCACTTTTGTTTCGGAAACCGGCGACGTGGGCGCTCCCACGTTGGTGAGCTTCACTGTGACTCCAGCCGTACCCAGGCTCCTATCGGCTTCAAAAGGAGCCCACTCGCGCAGGTGCGCAGGGTCGGTCAGCGCCTGCCAGACTTTTTCCGGCGGGTGGCGCAGTTCTCGCACGAGAATGAGCGTCCACTTCTCTCCGTCCTTTCGTACATGCGCTCCGCTGGCAGGACCTGGCGTGTACTGCTCGCGATTGGTCATTGTCTTCTCCTTGCCTTCCTTTTCGTTGGTAGTGATTCACGCGGCTTCGTTGGGGTTGATTGATCCATGTGGTCGAGGTGGCGCTCGAGCGCATCCACGTGCGCGGACCAGAACCGGCGGAACGGGGCCAGCCAGGAATCCACCTCTTGAAGCGGTTCCGGTTTCAGCCGGTAGAGACGGCGCTGCGCGTCCACTGTGGCTTCCACGAACCCGGCCTCGCGCAGCACGCGCAGGTGCTTTGACACGGTTGGCTGCGACATATGAAGCTGGCGCCCGATCTCTCCAACCGACTGTTGTGACGAGGCCAGAAGGCTCAATATCGCGCGGCGGTTCGGTTCCGCAATGATTTCGAACACGGATTCCATGCTCTTATAGTACACTCCTTAGATCGTCCACGGCGACCGGTGAATCCCTGGATGGTCCAGCACCAGGAGCGCCGGCGGCCACCATTTAGGCTGCGGTCGTCGACGCCCGCCGGGCTGCCATCCTGCTGAACAGTCGCCTTTAATAGCGTGTGAGCTGGGTGAGCTGGATGAGGTTGCCGCAGGTGTCGTTCAGCATCGCAATGGTCGAGCCGGTCACGCCGGTAGGCGGCATCGTGAACTCAGCGCCGCGGGCCTGAATCCGCTCATAGTCGCCCTTGATGTCGTCAGTGAAAAACATGGCCGCAGGCTGGCCCTGTTGAAAGATCGCCTGCTGGTACGCCCTGGCTGCCGGGTTGTTGTTCAGCGCCAGCTGCAGCTCAGTGCCGTCCGGTTCCTCAGGCGAGGCCACGGTCAGCCAGCGATATGGACCCTGGCTGACATCGGTCTTCTTGACAAAGCCCAATACCTCGGTATAGAAGCGCAGGGCCTTGTCCTGGTCGTCTACGTATACACTAGTCAATTTGATTTTCATTTCATTTCTCCTTTGTCACGTTCGCGGTTTGAGCCGCGTCGTCTTCTCCTGATCTTCCTTTTCGTTGGCATTGCTTGATCCATGCGGTCGAAGTGGCGTTCGAATATATCCGCATATATCCGCAACGAATTCAAACATGTGTTCCACTCTCTTAGTATACCTCATAGGGTATATACTTGTCAAGGCATATACGATGGTAATTACCTGGAATTTCCCGCCTTTTCCAACAAAAATCCGCGCCGGTCAGCTCTACCTGGCACGCAGCCCCATGGTGATTGAGGAAAGCATCGTCAAAGCAGTAGAGAGCCAGCCAGGGCAGGGAGCATGTTTTACGTTTTGTTTGCCCCTGGCTGGAACGAACCCCTGGTGACTGCTAGGCAGTCACCAGGAAGAGAGGAGCCTGCGCTGTCTTAGGAGCGCATGAGAGATTCTTCGCTGCGCTCAGAATGACATGCCCCGGTTCCGTTGTTGTCGAAAAATGAGACGTGCCAGGTGGCTGGAAAGCGCCATACTCAGAATGACATGCCCCGGTTCCATTGTTGCCGAAAATACCGAACCATGCTAACATTACGTCAGGATATTTATTCTCATGAACACCAAGAAGGCATTTCGATGAAAAAGTCGACCATCATATCTATTGTATTCATATGCGTGATGCTTGCCATCGGTGCGGTAGCGGTTATCAATAGAGCGAATCAGAAACCGCCAGAGGTAGATTTGACGCCTCATGGCTTCTCGCAGACCAGCATCACCATCCAGGCGGGCGATACCGTCCATTTCGTGAATCCATCTACAGGTGTTACCCAGATGCTATGCCTGGGCGAGGATAAAGTGTGCAGCAGGTACGCTTTCGACCCACCGGCGTTGAAAGGGCCAGGTCTGCGCATTGCCCCAGGCCAGGCAGCAGATGTTGTCTTCACACTCGAAGGCACCTATAACGTCACCAGCGCAACGATGCCGGGGATGAACCTGACTATCACAGTGCAGCCGGATGACTAGAGGTTCCATTCATTAGCAACCCGGAAAGGCCTGCGCCAGGGGACCTAGGCGGTTATGTAAGGATATTGGGGCGCTCGCCCTGGCTTCTTGACATGACAACGTCATGCGGATTCGCGCTGTTGTCTCTCGCGCTCTCGAATACTGTTATTGAAAGCGAAGGGCCAGCGCCATAGCAGTAAGAGTACGACGTTGACCGTCAACACAACAAAAGCAAACGTCAGGAAACCGGTGAGCGAGGTATTGCGCGTGCGATCCACGAGCAGCCAGCGCAGCAGCATCGCGACCGGCCACGAGAGAAACCAGGCCTGAATAGTGCGATTCGCCATGCGGCGCGGATTCGAGACGATATCGCCGCGAAATGCTCCTACGAACGGCGCAACTAGAAACCAGCCCAGCGCGAACGGCAGAGCAACGTAGATGATGCCGGGTATGGAAAGCGCTTCCCCGTGGCTGTTCTGGCCAATCGAAGCAAAGACAAGGAAGACGAAGATATCGCCTACCACCAGCGTTATCACACGACGCCTGGGCGACATTGGATTCAGTTTGTACGCATCTTTTTGGGCAGCAGGAGCGCCCTCGGCGGTTGCCTGGTTCTTTGTCTCTCGTATTTTAGGCATGTGAATCCTGTTTTTCGTTCTGTTCGCGCACAAGTTCTTCGACGGCAGCGAGTTCGGTGCGCACACTGCGGATACGTAGCGCGACGAATGCTATATAGGCGAACAGGCCCAGCCAGACGATAGCGTAGGCCGCGACCAGGTAAGAAACTCCTTGCATAAGTATACCATCCTTTTTTATTCCATGCCTGCGCGCAAACGCTGAGCCAGGGCCTGTATGCGCTGTAGCTGGTACAGTTGGATCATCAGGAAACTATAAAACAGTGTAAACGTAGCCAGCGAAATCATCAGAGTCAGCACAACGGACGGCGGTAAAGCGCCCGGCGTGCCGACCTCGGCCTGCGGGTGCAACGTGCGCCACCAGTTGACGGATTCGTAAATGATGGGGATATCGATAACACCGATGATCGCCAGCACCGCGCCCGCTCGCGCGCTCTCGTGGGTACGTCCCATATAGCTGCGCAGCATCAGGTAGCCAATGTAGATGAACCACAGGATCAGGGTCGTGGTCAGTCGTGCATCCCACGTCCACCACGTGCCCCAGGTGGTTCTGCCCCAGATGGAGCCGGTGATAAGGGTAAGCGTGGCGAAGACCGTGCCGAGTTCAGCGGCGGCACGCGCTACCCAATCCCACCGCTCATCCTTCTTCCACAGGTAACCTATACCCGCCACGGCGACCACTACGAAAGCCAGCATAGCGATCCAGGCTATGGGCACGTGGAAATAGAAGATGCGCTGCGGCTGCCCCTCAATGGCATCGGTCGGCGCATACAGGAAGATCATCCAGATAGAGATCATCATGCCGATCAGCGACAGCGCGCCGAGTACCAGCGAGGCTACTGGAAAGCCTGGCCCTCGCGGCCTTGTTTTTACGGCAGCCTCTTGCTGTGTGAGGCCAGTTTCTTGATTGACTAATGCCATATGATTATTCCTCAATCACATATTCAAACGTGAGCATCGATGCGCTCAGGAAAATGATGTCGAATGCCGCCATCAGGCCTAACCAGGGCGGCTCGTTCGCCGCAGGCACCATCAGGGTACCGGTGGCACGGACGGCGCTGATAACAACCGGCACGATCAACGGAAATACGAGTACCGGCAACAATAATTCTCGCGCCTGGGTCGCCGCTGCCATAGCCGAAAACAGCGTGCCGACGGCTGCTATGCCCAATGTTCCAAGCAGGACGATGGGAAGCAACGCGCCAAACAACGGTACGTCGAACAGCGCGGCGAAAATTGGCAACGCTACAATTTCTACTACTCCGATAAATAGCAAATTGCCCAGCAGTTTTGCAAGATAGATGGCCTTGCGGTTCACCGGGCAGAGCAACAGGCGATCCAGCGAGCCTTTTTCGCGTTCGGCAGCGATAGTACGGCCCAATCCCAACAGGCTGGCGAAAACAAACGCCACCCACAGCACACCCGGGGCAATCGCGGCCTTGTTATCCACGCGCAGGTCGAAGGCGAAGTTGAAGATCACCAGCACGAGCAGCGCGAACAATCCCATGCCCATCCAGGTCTGCTTGCTGCGCAGCTCGCAGCGTATGTCTTTCCATAGAATTGTCAGTACCTGTTTGAGAAAAATCATGATAAAATCTTCGCCCTGGGCTTCAGGACCTCGCGGTAGGCTTCTTGCAGGTCTTCCAGTTCCAGCCCTTCTGTCTCTCGAGTATATACTATGCGTCCAGCATGCAAAATCGCGGTGCGACCACTCCATGTCAAGGCATGTTCAAGGTTGTGCGTGGTGAACAGCGTTGCGCAGCCGCGTTCGCTGTGTTCATGCAAGATATCCGCCAGCAGTTCGTTTCCATCTTCGTCAAGACCGGTATCAGGCTCATCGAGCAGGAGCAGTTGGGGCGAATGCAGCAGGGCGCGGGCAAGCGAGAGGCGCTGCACCTGACCGCGCGAGAGGGCACTGACGCGCTCTTTAGCACGCCTGGCCAGGCCAACCCTTTCCAGCAATGCGGCTGCGCGCTCATGCGCCTCTTTCACATTGTACATGCGACCGAAGAAGACCAGATTCTCCAGCGCGGTCAGTTCGTCGTACAGGTAGGGCTGGTGAGCGACAAAACCAACGAGCTGCCTCGCCTGCTGGGCATTCTGGACGATATCCAGTCCGTTGATGGTGATACTGCCGGCGCCCGGTTTAGTGAGGCCGGCTATGATGCGCAGCAGGGTAGTTTTGCCCGTGCCGTTCGCTCCCAGCAAGGCAAGGCGCTCGCCCTTGCAAAGATCGAGGTCGATGCCGCGCAAAATGGGTTTAAACGTATAGCTTTTTTTGAGACCTTTGATGGAAAGGTAGCTCATGATCTTCCCTTGCCCGCCTTCTGCGTCTCCATGCTCATCAATGCGCGCAACTCGGCTTTGGTTCTGGCCCGGCGCTCCTGGTATTCGGCCTTTTTAATTTTACCGGCTTCATAGGCTGTATCAAGCTCTAAAAGTTCCTGTAAGAGGGCCTGCTGGCGATCCTGTGCCGCTTCCTCTCTCTTTCTGGCCCCCTTAGAAGCTGGTTGAACGTAAGATTTTTGCTTGTGCGAGCCTGCTTTACCTGCCGCTGCACGTTTCTGGTGCGCATGTGGCTGGCGGCGCGTCGCGCGATACACGAAAGAAGTTACGACGATGATTGCCAGCATAATCAACAGTCCCGCGATGATCCAGAGATAATTCTGGCTTGATGAAGTTGACGCGGGGGCAGTTTTGGGAGCCGGCAGGCCATCGAGGGTCGCATGAACCTGGTTACCTGCCGTCAATTCTTTGGTGTCGAGCAATTGAAAGGTGCCTTGCTGGGTAGTTTTCGGGCCTTCAGAATTCAACCCGCTAGAAGTGGCATGGATGTCCAGTGGCAGCAGCAGCGAGAAGTACACAGTAGGATAGACCGCCGTGTAGCTGAAATCGTAGGACGTTGAGGTATAGGGCACCTGGAACGAGAAGGCGAACTGCGACGTGCCCGGCGGAATAGCGGCATCGGTCGCGAAACCGGGGTCAACCTGGATAACCTGGTAACCGGCGAAGCCATCGCTCAGTGTTAATTTGCGCGCCCCCGCTGGCAGCGCGAAACGCAGCGCGTTCGGTTTCCCCCCGCTGGCCTGCAGCGATCCCACATAGGTTGTATTTCCCAGATTCTCAAAAAAGAAACTTTCCGAAATAGTGATAAGGCCATTTTGCGCATTCGCTTGCCCGACCAGGACGCTGGCCTGCACAACGGCAATGTTGCCGGTGCTGGTTGTGGCATCGTAGACGGTCAGGTTGACCTGCTGAACAGGCTTGCTACTCAGATCAATCAAATCCGTAACATATTGCGCCCCCTGGTAGAGGGTGTAAACGGCATAATTGATGGCCTTATCCGTTTTCAGGTCGCTAAACGAATACCTGCCCTGCGCGTCCGTGGTCACCTTTGTGAGATCGCTGGAATTGTTGCCCTGCGCCATCTGCAAAGTAACGCTCTGTCCCGCGACCGGCGCGTTTTTCTTTGTCCCATTCAATAGCTGACCATAGATGCGGCCTGTTGCCGTGCCGTTTGCGTAGGAGTGCGCTGAGGCAGGGAGAGGAAATGCTATGAAAGCAGATATTATAAAGAACAGAGCGACCAGAGTGATAGAGAGAGCCAGCATTGGCCGCAATATTTTATCAAACGGCATGATCTGGCCCCTACGCCTTGCTTGCATATCATTCCTCATCATGTTCCTCCGCGACTTTTCCCTCTTTCATACGCCGCAACTGCGCCTCGATCAATTGATCGAGTTCCTGTTCGTGATTCTGGCGTGACTTCATAGCCAGAATTGCCCGGCGCGTATAGCGCTCTTTCCATGAACGATAATCGGCTTTTTCCAGGTTACCGAGCTGGTAATCTAGTTCGACCTCCTGTAAAGCAGCCCTGGCCATCTGCTCGCGCTCTGCCGCATTGACTATGGAGCCTGAGGCGATGCCATGAGCGCCATTTTGCGACGTGCCATTGCTCAATGCAGTTTCTTCTTCATGCCCCGGCCATGCCCTGACAAAATTCTCGCGATAGAGTGGATAGAGTACAAAGGCCAGCGCCGCAAGCCCTAATAGTAGCGCGACAAGGAACGGTAACACCTGCATCAACCTGCCTCCTCGATCCTGGTCTGGGCAAATAACGGGTCGTCCTCCGCTAACTCCTGCTCCAGTTGCCGGCGATAGTGTTCCAGTTCGGCCTCATCCACGTCTGTGAGATCTGAATCCTCCTCCGCGGCCCCACCACGCGAACTGGTATGCCAGTCGCGTACTACAAAGAAGAGGAAAAGCGCACCGGCCAGCAGCATAGCTATAGGAACCAGCCATGCCAGCAGATCGAAGCCACGCTGCGGGGGAGCGAAGAGTATCTTATCGCCGTAACGCGCTTGAAAATACTGGATCACATCCTGTTCCGATTTGCCGGACTGCAATTGCTGGCGAATGACGACACGCATTTGCTGGGCCAGCAAAGCGGGCGAGTCGGCGACCGATTCACCCTGGCAGACGAGGCATTTCAATTGCGAGCCGACATCCTGCGCTTCCTGGTCAAGCGTTTTTTGCGGCGGCGTTGTCAGCAGGACGTGCGACCAGGTGGCTCCTAAAATAGCCACGACTGCAAGAATGACGAGGAGCGAGCGTTTTTGTTTCATGTGATGGCTCCCTCCTCACTACTGCGCTCCTCAACAGGGTCAGCGTCGATTTCCTCGATCTGGCCGAGACGGGCGACCACAATGGTTCCCTCTCCACCCGTCTCCACCCCCACCCCTACAGTAGCGGGAATGGCTTCTGATGGCATTGACCGGGCGATGCGCTGCCTGCGTTTTTCGGGCCACCAGCAGGTGATGCCGCCGAGCAGCATCAGCAGGGCTCCATACCAGACGAGGGGAACCAGCGGATTGACAAAGACATCGAAGGTTGCCTGGGCCGGGCCATTCCAGTTGTCCAGGAAAACGTACAGGTCGGTCAGGCCGAAGGTGGTGATAGGAATCAGGCTGGAAGGCTCGTTGCTGTAGTTGGCATAGAATTCGCGACCGGGATAGATATATTCCTGTAGCTGGCCGTTGCTCCATACCTGGACCTGGGCCGTCTCTACCTGTACATTCGGATATTTCTGCGCGATGTTGCCGAAGTAGACGAGCTTATAGCCGGCGATATCGATTTCCTGTCCGGGTTTCAGCGTAGCGCTTGCCTGCGCCTGAAAGAAATGCGAGCCGATAACGCCCACGGCCAGCATGACCAATCCCAGGTGAACAATATAGCCGCCGTAACGCTGGCGATAGCGGTGAATGAGCATGTAGATCGCCAGCGGGTACGGTTCGCCGTGACTGTGCCGGACGCGCACGCCGCGCCAGATTTCGTAGAGAATGGCCCCGGCAGTAAACGCGCAGACGGCGAACGCAACGTTAGGCCAGATATCACGAATGCCCGCAAGCGGCAGAATAGAGGCGCAGGCGGCAGCGGCAAGCGCGGGTATGCCAAGGTTGCGCCACAGGGTGCGCGTCGATGTACGCCGCCACGCGAGCAGCGGACCGATACCCATGGCAAGTACCAGCGCTATGAAGAGCGGCCCATCAACCGAGTTATAGAAAGGCGGCCCTACCGTCTGCGTCTGCTTGCTCAAAGCCTGTGAGATCAGTGGAAAAAGCGTGCCCCACAGGGTAGCGAAGGTGATGCCGACCAGCAGCAGGTTGTTGAGCAGGAAGCTGCCTTCGCGCGAAACTACGGATTCGAATTCGTGCTCGGGCCGCAGCCTGGGCATGCGATAGATAAAGAGGCCGGTGCTGAAGAGGATGACAATGCACAGGAAACCAAGGAAATAGCCACCAATGGCGGAATAGGCAAACGAGTGAACCGAGCTGATGAGGCCGCTGCGCACCTCGAAGGTGCCGAAGATCGAGAGCGCGAACGAGGCAATGACGAGGCCAAGGTTCCATACTTTGAGCATCCCGCGCCGCTCCTGAACCATTGCGGAGTGCAGGAACGCGGTTGATGTTAGCCAGGGGAAAAGGGCGGCATTCTCGACCGGGTCCCAGCCCCAGTATCCACCCCAGCCGAGTACATGATAGGCCCACCACGCGCCAAGCACCAGGCCCGCCGTCTGAATCGACCACGCCGCCAGCGTCCAGCGCCGGATCGAGCGCAGCCAGTCACTGTCCAGTTTGCCGGTTATCATGGCGGCGACGGCGAAAGCAAAAGGCAGCGAGAAGCTCATGTAGCCCATCAGCAGTATGGGTGGGTGGATCAACATGCCGGGGTCCATCAGCAGCGGGTTCAGCCCAACGCCATCCGGCAACGGGACGGGCAGGCGCACAAACGGGCTGGAGATGGTCGTCAACATGATTAAAAAGAACGTCTCGATACCCATCAGGGTAGCCATAACATAGGGAACCAGCATGGCAGGGGCTCGCCGCGATGTGAAGACGAATATGGCCGAAAAGACCGAGAGCATCATCGCCCAGTAGAGTAGCGAGCCTTCCTGCCCGCCATAGAAAGCCGCGGTCGTATAGTACCAGGGCATCGACAGGCTCGAATGCTGGGCGACATAGGTCAGGCCAAAATCATGCGTGAGAAACGAGGCAATGAGGGATGCCGAGGCCAGCACCAGGAAGAAAGCAACGACCAGGACGCAGCGCCGCGCGCTCGCGACCAGTTGCGGTATGTTACGCGTCGCCCCAAGTACGGCTACCACAATCGTCAGGATGGCGAACCCCAACGCTAATATGAGTGAGATGCTGCCTAAGTCTGAGAAATGCACGATGATTCCTTATTCTTTATGGAGTCGGCGTGGCGGCTGTGAACTTCGAGGGGCATTTAGCGAGCAGCGTTTGTGCTTGAAATGGCCCTTGACCCGTGTAGTGTCCCTCTACTACGACCTGGATGCCGGGCGCAAAGATATCCGGCACGATACCGCTATAAACGACCGGAAGCGATTGCCCATTGGTATCGGAGATCACAAAGCGGATTTGCGTGCCGTTATGCACGACCGTTCCTTTCTGCACCGTTCCGGCAACGCGTACCGACTGCGTGGTACAGATGGTGCAGTGGTGCAGCTCCGAGACGGTCATATAATACATGGCATTGGCCTGCGTATTGGCATAAATAAGATAGACCACCGCACCTAGAATGACAAGCCCGCCAATCACAAAGCTGATTGGCCAGCGTCGCCTGCGCTTGCGCGATGGCGATGGTCTCTCCTCTTCAATTGGTTCATCCAGTGTAGTCACATCCGGTTGCACAATACAACCTCCGGTTAATTCGGCGCGATACTGGCCTCGAAGAGACCGGTAAGCAGCGCGCTCAGCAAAAATACCAGTATTCCAAGCGCCAGCACAAGCTGTGGCGCGGCCTTCGAGAAACGCGTCGTGCGTTTGGCCAGCCGGCGTATATTACTCTGTCCAATATAGATTGCCAGCATAAACATTGCCAGCGCGATAACTATTTTCACTCCCAACACGACCAGGTAGGGCCAGCCCAGGTTGGTCGTTGTCAGGCGGTCGAATGCCAGGTAGACTCCGGTTAGCAGCAGCACCCCTACACAGATATTGACCAGGCGGCGGAAATGGGCTGCGATCTGCGCTGCTACTCCCGGAGCCGGACCGGCGCCGCGCAAGGCTGGCACGATGGCGACAAGATACAGGATGTTTCCACCTACCCATGCCGTGGCGGCCAGAATATGCAGCGTCCGCACAATGACTCGAATTTCTAACATGCACCTGCAAGCCCACCTGTTTCCCTACTAGCGCATTTACACTTGTTATGTTCGGGTTTGGCCGCTCTACTGTCCCGGCAGGAAAGCAGCAGAATCCAGGTCCTTTCCTGAACCCGTTCAGGATTGTAACATTAATTGCAGGTTTTGCTGCCAGGTTTGCGGGGAGAGTTCGCCGCTTACACGGCTCACAACAATCCCCTGGCGGTTGATGAAAAGCGTCTCCGGCGTACCCGTTACACCATAGTTGATGGCTGTCGAGCCGCTTGAGTCCATGACATTCGGGTACGTAATGCCATACTTCTGCAAAAAGCCAAGGCCACCGCTCGTTGTATCCTGGAAATCGACGCCGATCAGGCCAATCCCCTGCTTTTGCAACCGCGTCCACTCTTGCTGTAAGAGCGGCGCTTCATCGATGCATGGGCCGCATGTCGAGTTCCAGAAATTGACGATGAACGGCTTCCCTTTGTAGCTGGCCGTAGAAATACTTGCCGCTGTTGAACGGCTGCCAAGCAAGGCCAGCGTAAAATTCGGGGCGGCATGACCAATTAACGGGTCCTGACCACTCGTATTCGAAGCAGGCGTGAGCAGCTGCGTCCAGAGAAAGACCAGCAGTCCCACATTGACCACGCTCACAATCGCAAAGATGGTAATGCTGCGCTTGCGCGAACCTTTGCGCTTTGGCTTCTCCACACGCTTTTCTGATTCTATCGCCGTTTCTCCAGGCAGACCGGTTCTATCTTTGACTTCCATATTTTCTACGTGTTCCCGCAAATAAGTAGAGATGATATCAGAGTGATTATTGTGCCTGTGCCTGATAACCGGCTTGCAGCTTGCGAAGGAGACCTTACAAGAGCCTGAATGTTCAAGAGACAAGACGGGCAGCACCGCGATTGTGCGTCGCACAATCGCGGTGCTGCCCGTCTTGTCTCTTGAATGGAACGGTTTTAGTGTTTCTCGGTTTTGACCTCGATATCATGAACATAGCGCGGGTCGTGAACCCTCTCGCGCTCGGTCACCTCGTTAGATGGCCGGGCGTGCGCGCTTTGTTCATTTGCTCCGTTCTCAAAAATGTTCTGGGAGGGCCGGTGCCTGTTCCTGAACTGGATACCCCTGGTCTTTTCTTTCCTCACACCAGCCGGTTTATGTTCGAGCCGGTGATTTTTTCCCTGATTCATAACTGACCTTCCTCTAGTGTTCTGTTTCCTTGGGAGTTGTCTGCACATCATCAGGGAGAAATTCGTTTTTCTCCCCAACCTGTGCATAAACCGTACTCTTTCTCTTCCTCCCTTTCTCCGGCCTGGTCTTTACCTTGTTGACCGTTCCTTCTTTCTCCTGCGCCTGCTGGACTTCCCTTTGTGTCTTGCCTCCGGCCATAGTTCTTTCCTCCCTTACCTGGCGCCTTCTAGCGCTGTGGAACCCTGGCTTCAGAGAACAGCTGGATCATCGCCGGGTTGAACGCGGGCAGGTCCTTAGGACTGCGGCTGGTCACCAGGTTGCCGTCGCGCACCATCTCCTGGTCCACCCAGTTGCCACCGGCATTGCGGATATCGTCCTGAATGGTATAGTAGCTGGTCAACGTCCTGCCTCTTACTACGCCCGATGAGACGAGCAGCCAGGGCGCGTGACAAATGACGGCCATCGGTTTGCCCGCCTTCTGGAATTCCTGCACAAACTGGCGGGCCTTCGGCTCCATTCTCAGTTTATCGGCGTTTAGAGCGCCCCCTGGAAGCATGAGCGCGTCAAAGTCGTTGGGATTCGCCTGGTCCAACGTCATATCTACATTGAAAGAATCGGCCTTTACATCGTGGTTCATGCCGGTGACCTGCCCGCTATGCGTGGATATGATCTTCGTGGTCGCTCCCGCCTGCTCAAGCGCTTTCTTCGGCTCGGTCAACTCAACCTGCTCGAAATCATCGGCCACCATTATTGCAACACGTAAACCGTTCAGTTGTTTTCCTTGCATCATCATTCTCCTTTCAACTCCATTACAACATGCATCGATGCCGCCTGATCAGGCGACATCTTCCCCGTGAAATGCCGCGGAAATGCAAAATCTCATTGCCTATTGATGGAAAGGATGAGATTTCTAATCGATTCGACTGAGACATGTATTACACGTATCAGCCAGTGATTTTGAGACAGGAGAGCGGTTTTAACTAATATGCAGGGGGGGAGCCTGCCCGCGCCATGCCTCTCGCACTTCAAGCGCGATTGGCTTCTGTTCGGGCTTTGAGCCAAGCGTCCATAAAAGCAGAGCAACGAGGACAACAAGCAATCCCAGGGCGGCAATAGCGATTTGAACCATGAGTCCGATGATGAGCAGGAGCAATCCCGTGGCCGTCACAAGCGGCCAGATGCTGGGAGCCGGGGTTGCTGAACGGGCCGCCAGTAATACTCCCTGTTCTCTCGCAACGGTTCCGGCTTTATTTGCCGCCAGTATGCGCTCAATAGTGGTGTGCAGCGTGCGAGCATCAAAGGGCTTGGTGAGACAGGTTAGCTGCGCCTGTGATCTATCTTGCGGAATGGTTTCCGGTAGCAGGCAATCCCAGGCCAGCACGATTGCTGGAGTATCACATAAAGCGGGAGTTTCGCGAATGACGGTGAGCAAAGAATGATCACTGCCTGCTTCGCCATCTATGTCGAGTACCACCAGGCCTGGTGACAATGTTTCGAGCATGGGAAGCGCTTCAGGAGAACTGATGCCTATTACGTGCATGCCGCGCTGCTGCAGGCCCAGTGTGATTAAACGTCGCAACGAGGCATCGGCTTCAATGAGGAGGATAGTTTCCCCGGTCAGGTGCTGCATGTGTTTCTCCGTGGATGAAAATGGCGAATCAATCCTCGCAAACCTCTAACTACGCTTTGCCGGAAGCATACCTGTTATACATTACGGTTCCTTTGATAAAATCGTCGCAGGCCTTACAATGACCTGAATGGAGGATAATCACTAGAAAACAGGGTCTGTGAATGCTTGCTGAGCGGGAGAATAGAGCAGCTTGCAAACTTGCTGAGAACTACATTTAGCAGCTCATAGCTTCGCCAGCTTATACCCTACATCCGGCACCGTCAATATATAGCGCGGGTGGCGCGGATCGTCCTCGATTTTCCGGCGCAGGCGGCTGATGTAGACCCAGATGAAATCGACTTCGCGGTTATATTCGGCGCCCCAGACACGCTCCAGCAAGAGTTCGTGGGTCATGACGCGGCCAGCGTTCTGGGCCAGTGTGCTGAGCAACTTGTATTCGGTGCGGCTGAGCTGTACCGGGCGATCCTCCAGTAATACCTGGTGCTGGGCATAGTCTATCGTGAGCTCGCCGGTGGTAAAGATCGCCTCGCTCGCCGGCTGCTCTCTATCCGGCGCTTTGCGGCGCAAAAGGACACGGACGCGGGCCAGTAATTCCTGCATGTGAAAAGGCTTGCTAACCAGGTCATCGGCTCCAAGATCGAGATAGCGCACCCGTTCGTCTTCGTCGCACTCGTCACAGAGCATGATGACGGGGGCCTGGGAAAATTCGCGCAGCCTTTGCAGCAATTCGAGGCCGCTCATATCGGCCAGGCGCGCCGACAGCATCAGGATATCGAAATCTTCGAGATCGAGCTGGCGCAGAAATTGTATGCCATGAGCGGTGACATGAACACGATATTGTTGTTCTTCGAGATGCGCGCGCAGGTAGCGAGCTATACGCGCATCATTTTCGGCAACCAGCACTTTAACACGCTGGCCCTGGTGCAGGAGACCTGCGCGAGATGAGGACAAGGGGCTGCGCGACGCGGCAGTTGACGCATTTATTCCGGCCTGTGGCAACCCGGCGGCCTGCAATGAGGGTGTGAAGGGCAGGGTGAAGAAAAAAGTGCTTCCCTGACCGCTGCCAGGTGACTCGGCCCATATCTTGCCGCCATGCGCCTCTATGGTCACGCGTACTACCGACAGCCCCAGCCCGTTGCCGGCGCCGGAACCCTCGCCACGCGGGATGCGATAGAAACGATCAAAGATACGCTCAAGATGTTCAGGCGCGATGCCGGCGCCCTGATCTTTGACACTGATACGAATTTCGATATCGTTCGTTTCCAGCTCAAGTCTGATGACGCTGCCAGCGGGAGAATAGGTCACGGCGTTATTGAGCAAGTGGTGGAGCGCCTGCTCAATACGCAGGGCATCGCAGTGAACGAGTATATCTTCCTCTGGCACACGCAGGACAAAGCGATGGCCGGGCGCGTGTTTGTGCCATCCCTCTATGACCTGCTTGAGCAACCAGGCGATATTTACCTGGGAAAGTCTCAGGTTGTGCGCCCCGGCGTCAAGCTTCCAGACATCCAATAGCGTATTGAGTATGTCGTGTAACCGATCGGTCTGAGTATCGATCATTTGCAGCATTTCGCGCAGCATAGATGGGTCCCAGCGCGTAGAACTGCCCAGCAGCGTCGTGGCGCAGCCCTTGATGATGGCTAAGGGGGTTTTCAATTCGTGGGCGGCAAGGGCCAGCGTCTCGTTACGCGTCTGCGTGGCCGCGCGTTCGAGTGTTATATCGTCCAGCAGGACGCCGCGGCCCAGCAATCGACCGGGATCATCACGCACCGGAAAGCTGAGCACGCGCAGCCAGCGCACGGCGGCATCGGCCAGTGCCAGGTCGGTGAAACCCTCTTGCTCTGGATGATGCCAGATGCGGTCAAGCTCGGTTTGTGCGCTATTGGGGTCGACGGCCAGGGAGACGAGCCGTTTGCGCACGTCAAAACTTCCCTGCTGCCGGAGTATACTGCCATTGATGCCCAGCAGCCGCTCCGCGCCTGGATTTGAATAGGCAACCTGTTCGGCGGCATTCAACAGAATGAAGCCGCTACGCATATTGGCCGCGATGCCTGTGAGAATAGAATGCTCCTGTTCAAAGTCTTTCGACAGGGCATAAAGCTCTCCGGTTCCCCGCGCTGTCTCTGATGAAGTAGGTGGTGTGGGTAAAGCGTTCTCTTCAGGCCACCAGCTATCATTATCCGTATCCGACCCATTCCCTGTGGTCAGATCCATACCGACAAATACCTTTCCCGTTTGTTCAGCTAGCTCGTGCTATTGATATTCTAACAAATGGGTCAAGGCTGGGGAATCAGTGCCCTGCGACATAGGCGAGCATGACGATCAAGATGAGGTGGAGCACCATCGCGATGCCGAAACCCCAGGCGAGGACGACGATCCAACGATGGTCGCTCATCGCACCGCCCTCTAAAGGCGGCTGGGACTGGGGAGCGCGTTCGGCGGCAACAAGACCCATGGCAATGCGCAGGCGGAGTGGGGAGCGAATTGGCGAACGGCGCATCTCCTCGAGCAGCGCCGCGTGGCATTCGGTGCAGAGTGTCCAGACCTGCCGGGGTTCTGGCGCCCCTGGCGGTTCCACGATAGGAACCGCGGTAAACCAGGTATAATGCGTACAAATTGAACAGCGGGCGGTAATACGTCTTCCCAGCTTGCGTGCATTACCTCGTTGGGTTTGGACAGTTGGCTCACCGCCATGCATCGTATCTTTCACCGCTCGCTATCCTTTCTCTGCCCGTTTTTCACTCTTCTTCTTCTATGTGGAACAAACATGCAGCTAATCAACCAATTTCTGTTTTGATTCTACCACATTCTTCGCAATAAATCTGTGGTAGTAAGAGGAATTTGCGGGAGAAATCGGGTAGGCCGAAAATTGCGCAAATGCAAGGGATAAAGCAAGGAATTCCTCGATGCCCGCCGCGGCGGGCATCGAGGAATTCCTTGCTTTATCCCTTGCATCATTGCTACCCGCGTAGCAGTGGCAGCAGGTAGACGGTACTGAACACAATGACCCAGACGCCATCGACGAAGTGCCAGTACATTTCGGCAGCTTCTATGGGGAAATGGCGCTTGGCGGTAAAGTTGCCGCGCATGGTACGCAGCCAGATAATGAATAAGAAGATCAGTCCGACGGTGACGTGCGCGCCGTGGAACCCGGTCAGTGTAAAGAAGGCCGAGCCGGCGACACTGGACTGCGGCGTAAAATGTTTGCCGAACAGCCCGGAATATTCATAAATCTGGCCTCCCAGGAAATAAGCGCCCATAATGATTGACGCCAGAAAGCCAAGTTTTACATTGCGCATATTGCCTTTTGCCGCGCTGGTACCTGCCCAGTGTACGGGGAAACTGCTGGCGAGCAGGATAATTGTATTGACCAGCGGGAACCAGAGTTCCGATGGCACCGGCCAGTTACCGTTGCGAATTTCCAGGTAGAGGTAAGCGGCGATCAGGTTCGCGAAGATCAACGCTTCTGAGGCGATGAAGAAGATCATGCCCCACCAGCCCAGACTTCTTCCGGGCGCTTCGTGTTCCTCCAGTGTCCTGATTTGCTCGCCATGTGTGACGCTCATATTTTTTCTCCCTATCGCTCAAATAAGGGCTAATCGATTTTAACAAATGAATCGGTTAATTCCAGGGCCGATCAATCGGGGCCTACGACACCGCCGGGCGATGAATACACCACGGCGAAGCCGTAGGGGCTGGTTCACCGTACACACCGCCGATTGATCGGCCCGCCACGCTCAACGACGTTCAAGCCCCCAGCCAATGACTGCCACAGCGGTCAGCACCACCCCTATGCCTAAAAGGATAGGGTGGATCACAATGCCTACAAAGGCGATCATCAGCGCCACGGCCAGCACAAAGGGCCAGTAGCTCAACTGAGGACCGCTCGTTTCTTCTACGGCCGCCAGGCGCCTTTGTTTGCTGCGTACCTGTTTGCTTTGGGCCTGTTCCTCGGCCACAACCTTCCTCGTTTTCTAGTATCCTGGAACCCCGCGAGGACAGGCCCAAGACGCTCTCCTTACAGGGCGAATACGTTCGTTTAGAATTAATGCGTTGCCGTTTTCCAGTCGGCAGTTTCCGGGTTCTTCTTGTCGTAGAACGGGCGGCGGCTGCGCACAACGGGCAGCACCAGGAAGTTGTACGGCTTGGGCGGAGATGAGGTATCCCATTCAAGCGTGAATGCATCCCAGGGATCATCGCCGGCCGGCTCGCCGCTGCGCAGCGTGATGATGAAGTTCCACAGGAAGACCAGGATGGCAACGGCAATAATAAAGGCGCCAATCGTCGCCAGCAGGTTCAACTCATTCCAGCCAAGGTTGCCCGGATAGGTGTAGATACGGCGCGGCATGCCCAGCAGGCCCAGGATGTGCATGGGGAAGAATGTCAGGTTGACGCCGATGAGCATCAGCCAGAACTGTATCTGACCCAGGCGCTCGTTGAGCAATTTGCCGGTCATCTTGGGGAACCAGTAGAAGATGCCCGCGAAGACGGCGAAGACAGTGCCACCGAAGAGCACATAGTGCAGGTGCGAGACAACGAAGTAGGAGTCCGTCACCTGGTAGTCGAACGGCACCACGGCCAGCGCCACACCATTCAGGCCGCCGATCAGGAACATAGCTACAAAGCCAAGCGCGAAGAGCATAGGCACTTTGAAGCTCAGCTTGCCGCCATAAACGGTCGCCACCCAGTTGAAGATTTTTACCGCCGTGGGAATGGCGATCAACGTGGTGCTGGTGGCAAAAAATGCCTGCGCTACCGGCGGCAGACCGACGGCGAACATGTGGTGCGCCCAGACGGTGAAGCTCAGGAAGCCAATAGCCACGCCCGACCATGCCACAAAAGTATAGCCGAAGAGCGGTTTGCGCGAAAAGACGGGTAAGATCTCCGAGATCATGCCGAAGGCCGGTAAGATCAGGATGTATACCTCTGGATGGCCGAACGACCAGAACAGGTGCTGCCACAGCAGCGGATCACCTCCGGCCCCGGCCTGGTAGAAGTGCGTGCCCAGGTGACGGTCGAGGAGCAGCAAAAGGGCAGCAGCGGTCACGCTCGGAATGGCGAAGAGCAGCAGGAACGAGGTGACCAGCGTCATCCAGGTGAACAGCGGCATGCGGTTGATCGTCATGCCGGGCGCGCGCAATTTGAGGATGGTCACGACAAAGTTGAGCGCACCCGAAATCGAGGAGATACCGAGCATCAGGATACCAAGCGCCCAGAAGTCCATGTTCAGGTCAGGCGTACAGCGAACCGCCGTGGGACCACAATTAGAGGTCAGTTCGGTCAGAGGAGCATAGCTGAACCAACCGGCGTTGGGCGCCTGCCCGAACAGGAAGCTCGAAGTCAGGAAGAAGCCGCCGAAGAGGACGATCCAGTAACCGAACGCATTCAGGCGCGGGAACGCCATATCGCGCGCCCCGATCATCAGCGGCACGACGTAGTTGCCGAAGCCGACCAGTATGGGCATGACGAACAGGAAGATCATGGTCGTGCCATGCATGGTGAAGACCTGGTTATATTGTTCGGCGTTCAATACTTTTCCATCCGGCACCGCCAGCTGGGTGCGGACAAGCAGGGCCTCCATCCCGCCTACCAGGAAAAAGAAGAAGGCGGTGACGATGTACATGATACCGAGCTTCTTATGGTCGGTCGTCATGACCCACTCGCCAAAATAGGTTTCGCTAAAGCGTCTCCGGCGTTCTAGCGTGACGCCTTCAACGACTGTGCGGGTTGCCATGGGCAATTCCTCCAAAATCCAGCCCCATTTGAGAGGGGTCACAGCTTATTTTAAAGTCTCCAGGTATGCAACCAGTTGGGCGATCTGCGTATCTGTAAGTTGCCCGATAACCATATCGCTAAACGGCTTGATGCCCTGCGGATCATGCAGCCATTGATACAGGCCGCAGGAGTTCTGATTCACCAGCTTGCCGTTGACGACCTGGCAGGTTGATGGGTCCCATGTCAGCACCCCACCCGCTATCAGGTGGCGGCTGCCAAAATGAGTCAGGTTTGGACCAATCTGCGATTGCGCTTTGGGATCATTAAAACTCGTCAGGTTGACACCGACAATGCCATGGCATGCCTGGCATCCACCCGCACCTAAAAAGACTTGTTGACCCGCAAGGGCTGTTGGGTCGGTTGGTTTGGCCGCTGCTGCCTGCTGTTGGGAGCTGACCCAGGTCTGGTACGCATCTTTTGGCAGGACGGTCACGCTGAAGTCCATGTGCGCGTGCTGGTCGCCGCAGAATTCGGCGCATTCACCGCGATAGGGCGTGGTGGTGACGTTATCCGCCTCAAACCACATGTGGTTGTTGTGGCCGGGAATGACATCGGTCTTGCCCGTCAACTGCGGAATCCAGAAGCTGTGAATGACGTTGCTTGAGTACAGGTCTAGCTGGATGGTTGTCCCCTGGGGAACGACCAGCTCATCGGCGGTAACGAAGTTCTCGTGGACGTAATCGAACTCCCACCACCACTGGTGTCCAACCACCTTTACCTCGACATTTGGCCCGGCAGGCTGCGCGAGGCTGAACATCGTGTAGATAGTGCCGATCAGCACGGCGAACAGGAAGATAGAGGGAGCAACCGTCCAGGCAATTTCGAGCGTATTATTACCATGAATCTGCCTCGGCGTGGGCGAATTTGGACGCTCGCGGAAGCGAATGATGGAATAGATCAGCATGCCCTCGACGGCCACGAAAACAATGGTGGCGACGACCAGGATGAACCAGAACAGGCCAGACTCTTTAGAAGCCACCGGCCCCTGGGGATTCAATATCGATGGAGTATACTGATCACAAGATGCAAGAAAGAGCGATAAAAAAACCAGGGCTGTGAGCGCCAGGCCCCAGCGTTTTGGTTTCTTGCCGCGAAATAAAGGCATCCTCACTGCTCATTCTCCTAAATAGTAATTGGTTAAGAGATGGACAATAGCGTCGTACCGATAGTGACACTCTTACCATTGTATGCCTCGTAGTGTAGTGAGCGTCCCTGAAATGGGACTTGCGGTTTTTGATCATGACCTTACAATGACCTGAATGTAAATCTTCCGCTCCATGGATTTATCAACAAGATCACACGTGTTTTGTGAACTACTTCCCTTGCCTGTACAGCGGATAAATGCTATACTTTGCTCGACTCGATACGTTGTCAGCGTATTTCATCCTGGTCTGCTATACATCTTTGCATGAGAACGTATCACAACATTTGACAAAATCAGGCGTATGAACGTCTATTAATATAGAGATGCCCGTTCCAGGGCGAGGCAAGTCGTCGCCCATATTGAGAGCAGACCTATGAGAGAGCAACATGGGCCAATGATGGAAGAACCGAGCAGCCTGCGTTTCGGCAATTACGACCTGATCGAGCGTATTGACGTCGGAGGGATGGGCGAGGTTTACCTGGCGCGCCAGCGGTCAGCGTTTGGCCGCAAGGTGGCGTTTAAAATTATTCGTTCCGACCTGGTGCATGATTTCACAGCACGCGCGCGTTTCCTGCGCGAGGCTCAGGTCAGCGCGCACCTCCAGCATGAACATATCCTGCCACTCATCGAGTTCAACGAAGACCAGGGCCGGCTCTTTCTGGTGACGCCTTATATTGAGGGCGGAACGCTGGCACGCCGTTTGCAGAGCGGCCCCTTATCACTGCGAGAAGTGCATCACCTGTTTGTGCCGCTGGCGCAGGCTGTGGCCTATATTCACCGGCGCGGCGTCATCCACCGCGACCTCAAGCCAACCAATATCCTGCTCGACTCCCAGGATGGGCAAATATACGTGCGCTTGATCGATTTCGGCATCGCCTCGCTGCAAGGGCAGTTAGCCAGCGCGCCCTTGACCACCGCCGGGCATGAGCTAGGCACCGTCGCGTATATGGCCCCCGAACGGCTCTCCGGCGTGGCCGCGCCGAGCAACGACATCTTCTCGCTTGGCGTGATCCTCTACCAGATGCTCACCGGGCATTTTCCAACGCCACAGATGCATCACCGGCTGCCAGAACAGCTGGAATACGTGGTGCGGCGCAGCATCGCTCCTCGCCCGGAGGACCGTTTCGCGACCGCGGAAGAGCTGTTGCAAGCATTCGAACGCGCCTACCAGCAACTGATCGCCTCACCACCACAACAGGTGCTTCCAGCAGCTGCCGTCGGAGTCTCACGGCCATCGCAGGGGCGGTTTAGAAACTCTCCAAGTTCGCCGGTGAGGTCGGCAGTACATAACCAGCAGGTATTCGACGACTCCGAGTTAGCGACAGCAGATGAGAATGAGTACGTATCGCTCTTGAACGAGGACGAGATACCCGTCCTCGAGCTGGAAGCAACCGGGGAATTTGGGCAGAACGATTTCGGCGCGCCCACAACGGCTTTCGAGCCTCCCAGGCAACAGGTACAGGCAAAACCACACAGCCCGCCGGTAGCGGCGGCTAAACCCGCGCCCACGACAAAGCGCCGTCGCAAACGACGCGGCCGCTCGCTGCTGGTTCCGATTTTTATCGTGATGGTTACCACGCTGATTATCATCGCAGGTATCCTGTACTATGGCTACCAGTCTATCGCGATAACCGCGGTTTCCGTCAGTTTTGGCCCGAAAATTTCGGTAGTTAACCAGGTCTATACCATCTCGGCTACAGCACAGGCAACCAGCATAAATGTCGCTTCCAAAGTTATTCCTGTAAAGCCGGCCCAGGTCCACGAGCAGGGTATGATGCAAGGGATGACGACCGGGCAGATCAATTGTATTCTTGGCTTTATCGATTGCCAGCAAGCAGTCTCAACCACTGATGTCAGCAAGCTGGAGACAGCAATACATTCCAACCTGATGCCAAAGCTGACGCAAGATCTGCAGAACCAGATTCAGGCGGCAGGTGGCATACAGGTAGGTGCCATCTCTTTCAATGATGCCTCGTCGTCGGCGAATCCGAATGTAGGCTCAGAAGGCAAAACGGTAACGGTGACGCTGGTCGAGCAGGCGACGGTAGGCTATATTGCGAAGAAGGACGCGCAGGAGCTGGCGCGGCAATTGCTGAGCCGGCAGGTGAACAAGGGCTATCACTTCATCGATTCCACTATCCAGATCGGTGAGCCTGTGATCGAGGGCATAGACAACAACGGGGTAGTGAGGATCAAGATCGCAGCCGGCGGAGCCGAACTGTACGCTTTGCCGCAGGCTGAGGTACATGATATTCAGAGGCACCTGGAGGGATTGACAGTCAGCGCGGCCCAGGCCTATATTGCGCGACAACCCGGGATTGATCCCAACACAATTATGATCCACTTTACGCAGGGATACAGTACAACGCTGCCGGCGGATGCGCAGCATATCAGCGTGAAAGATACTGAGCCTACGACCTACCCCAGCTTTGATTTGCAAACTATCCCGGCGCCTGCCACACCCGCGAGTACCCCCACCGCGGGAGGAGGATAGGGACTGGATTAAGCGCGGAAAAAAGGGTGGGTTAGCTTTCACACCCCTGCAAATGAGCGAAAGGTCTGTCAAGGCGTAGAGCCGGATTCATCGCGCCCTGGGATGGGGCCATTAAACCGGCACGAAGCCAAAAACATCTTCTTTGCAGGGGCGAAGCATAGCCCACCCCGAACGGTGCAATCCTGGAATTTTTTCGTCTTACTACTATTATACACTATTCTCGCCAAATTTTGAAGGGGATTGCGCGCGCAATCCCTCCTTTACAGGAATGCAGCCCTCAATCTGGATCCGCCGCGTCATCATTCTCCGGCTCTGCTGATTCATCTTCGCGCAATTCTTGCCAGAGCTGGCGAACGGTATGGGTAGAGACCTGGTAGCCGAAACCGCGTCGCTGCAAGAACGAACCGAGGCGGTTGCGAAACGTGGTGTAATCCATGCCGGGGATGTTGACGAGCGAGAGAGCCTTTTTGCGACCGGCGCGCAAGGCGCGTTCCTCGTCCTGTTCGTCATCCACCAGTTCATCAACCATTTCGCGGTTGACGCCTTTCATACGCAGCTCGTTTTTGAGCGCGCGGGCGCCACGGGGATTGAACTGCTCTCGTGTCTCTATCCAGAACGAGGCGAAGTTGCGATCATTGACGAAGTCGAGACGATCCAGGCGGGCCAGCGCCACTTCGATAATTTCGGGCGGAGTTTCTTTGCGGCGCAGGTAACGCCTGACCTCTTCGCGGCTGCGCGGTCGAAATGAGAGGTAGTTCAGGGCGCGGTCCACAGCCTGTTGCTCAAGCTCGGCGCTGTGCAGCTGCTCCAGTTGTTCGGGGAGCAATTCCTGCTGTACTTGCAGTCCCATCTGCATCACGATAGAAGCGTTGACGCCGAGCAGGAAACGCCCGTCAACGTAGAGGTTGAAACGCTCAGCATCGTGAGCCTGTGGTTCAATAGCTGTTATACGCATGAAAGTATTCTATCACATGGCGGTGCAGGATGAGGAGAAACCAACAGAACACATGCGGCTATGTATGTATAAAATAGAAGATGTAGAGCCGCGTGCGCAACAGAGGATTTTATTATTGATAATAAACACCCCAAATGAGTAGATTTCCGGTATGGGCATCAAAAACTGCATCACCGTACTCTGCCGTCGTTGGGGCTTTGACATTTGGCCGAGGTGGCGCTCCACGTATATTAGTGAGGAGAAATGGTCCCTGGACTTTGACATAGCAGACTAAGGCGTTATCAGGGCGGCCAACACTCTCTCCACGCATCAATTGGCTGGCTTGTCTGGCAGTTACAAACTGAATAGTCAAGATTTTTAAGTGCGCGCCCGGCACGACAGGCCCGGCAAAGAACCCATTTGTATTGAAAAAAGCAATGACATCATCTTGTGTGAAGGCTGGCCCCGATCCGTTCTGTGCCAAATGTGGATGGATAGCAGGATCACCGGCAAGATAGGTCTGCGAAATTTGAAACGCACGGTGGACAGGTGGCGGAGCTGGAGGTTTAACAGAAGTAGCTGTGGCTGCATTCGTAAACCACGCAATTCCGACAATCGCAAGAGCAAGCAAGATGCCAGCACCACAAACTAATCTGAACCGCAACATATTCTCACCCTCCTTTCCTAAGAATATTCTCTCAATAAAAAGACGATTTTCTTCTCAATTAAGTTCCGTGCTTCAACTAATCATATGTTCCCCATGACCCGCCAGTGTTACCCTGGCAACTACAAGGGTAGACCTCCCAAAACCCATGAGGAGGGGGAGGAGTACTATTATTCTTTCCTGCCGTCGTTTGATACTTCCAATTACCGCTGCCATCCATCCACTGATTATACTGAAAGTAGAATGTCCCGGCAGATGCTTTCGAATCTGCTAATTCAGAACCAATGGTAATATCATTAACATTCATGCTATTACTTTTCGATTCTGCACCAGGTCCAGCGACATAGCTTCCGTTCTTATAGATATTTGTTTCCACATCCCAATTAGAACCACTTGAAGAAAATGAGTCATTATTGACGATAGTAATATAGATAAGATATGGCGTAAGATCGTTCTACTCCATCTGCACCAAAGTAATACATATTCCCCCATTGATGGTATCCTCCTCCACCTGGTCGATTGTCCGCCCAGAAGAGGCATGTAGAATCATGCCCTTGATTACAATTATGTTCCTGGTTTGCTGGCCAGGTAGATACTCCTGCTTCTACCCAGCACGTACCAACAGCCAGACATTGTGAACTTTTAGTATCTGAAAACCACATTTCATCATTAATGAAGCCACTGCAGCCCTGGCAATTCAATGCCCCATAAGGATTGATAAGTGTGTTAGTTCCACCAGTATTTCCATACCAATCAATGATAGCATAACAGTGTCCTTCTATAGGCTTACTGCAGAGCCCACTCAGAGGATTCTGAGGTGTCATGGTGGTGGCCTTCGCTAAGGCTGATTTGGTGAAAAGAAAAAATGAGCCGAGGAATAACAACAATACAAACAGGGCCGTGATAGAGCTATCGCCTAGAATGGAACAAGCTGTTGGGCGAAGATTGCCAGGCTGCTTCATCTGCATAGGTGTTACCTCCCTCTCCTTCAGGGTAGGCAATCAACGTAATAAAGTCTGCAATTTAATAATAACCAAGAAAGCGTAGATTTGTCAAGACCTAAATGATGAAATTTTTTTATACTTAAATTTTTTATCATTCTTTTTTATTTCGAACATCTTTCAATAAAAAATCTCTTTCTACCCATCAAATTTCGGACTGATACTCGTAGCAGATTACTTATATGAAACTAACAGATGAGGCAAATATGAATTTTGATAGCTTCAACCCGTGACGGTTGCTAATAAAACAGCCATGAGGCGCAATCGGTACCAGGGCTTGTGAATGATTGCTGAGAGAGGCTTCTCACGAGAGAGAAGATAGCGATATCCATCAAATCTTGTCTCAAGGAGTTGCCTCTCATGGAGTGTATCGCACGCCAATGTGTCCTCCCTGCTCTCAGCAGCGAGCAAG